>DATFJD010000122.1:0-13359 GCA_035269475.1 Halalkalibaculum sp. | reverse complement strand
GCAATAACCCGGCCCCCGGTTTCATGGAGCCAGTTTTACAGATTTTGTATAAAAAAGAATTGAGATGAAAGCCATTTATTGAATTATATACCATTAATAACCTGCTATAAGAATCAATCAGACCGGCCTTGGAGTTGGGAGGCAACCGGCGCCCTGCCGAGCAAATCCTTGCCCGGCGCTTTTTGGCTGCTTTTGAGCGTTCAAAAGTAGCAATTACCCAATATCAAATCTTGCTCTACCCACGAGGCTACAAGCCTTTCGAAGCAGAAGCCAAGTTTAGGAGGTAGGTATTCTTCCTTGGGAGGGCTTGTAACCTGCTTTGCATCCGGCGCAATGCTTTAGTAGCTAAACAGCATATGTATATTCCGTAGTAACGCAGCGGAATGAGCGAAGGTGAAAAAGAATGTCCGGCGAAATGTCAGAGTGATAGGGAAGAGGCTGTTAGTCTTGGACTTCAAGTTCTTTTTCGTCACTCTTCTTGCCGGTGGGAAGCTTGCCTGATTTATACTTTTCTAGCAAATGAATGAGGGCCGGCAATACAAAAAGGGAGGCAATAAGTGACAAGATAATGCCGAGTATCGCCAGTTCACCTATTGAGCGCATGCCGGGATGTATGGAAAAGAGCAATCCGCTAAAACCAAGGACGGTTGTTGTTGAACTGACTGAAATATGCTCACCGGTTGATTTAAGTACCTTGGTGATAGAACCTTTTCCCTCCTCAAGGTACCTGTGGACGATATGAATGCCGCTGTCATCACCTATGCCGAGTACCGTAGGCAGCACAACAAGATTATAGAAGTTAAGCTTCCAGCCAAAATCGGGCATAATCCCGAACATCCATAAAAAACTTGCACCCAGTGGGAAGAGAGCCAGGAGCACCCATTTCAGACGGTGCAGTATAATCAGTTTGAATAGAATAATCATTACAACGGTAAGGCTAACCATCAAAGGTGTTTCCTCAATCATCAGCTTCAGCATGTCTGCAGCCACAATGGATGTGGAGCCGGCATAATATACCTTTCCATCGGGCAGGGTGACCCGGCCGACATCTTCAGCAAAGTTCATGGAGTTCCTGCCGTCAGAAAGCCCCACGGACGGGTAAATAATAACCAGGTTCCCCACTTCCCCGTCTTTGGAAGTGAATGGATTTTTCAGAAAATCGGGCACTTCATCGAGAGTCAATATGTCACGGGTGGATGCCGCTTTTCGAAGCCTGTCAAGCTGTTCGTCTTTTTGGTCCTTCAGGAATGGATCAGCCAGCAGGCTGCGGATTTCCTCAATTCGCTCAAGCTTCTCTTTGGCAGCGGAATCATTCATCGGGAAACGGTCTTGAAAAGTCTCAACTTCTCTAACGGTTGCACTAAGGGTATCCTTGCTGATGCGTTGCTTGAGAATTGCGGCTACCTGGGTGGCGTGTTCCGGCTTATCAACAATGATATAGGCCGAATTGCGGGTCTGCTTATTGCTGTAGGCGGTTCGTGCCTTTCGGTTTACCTCAACAAATCGTTCGTATTCGGGCTCAAGCCCGCCAAAATGGTATTCGAATTCGAGCCGGTCTATATTGAAACCGGCATAGAAGAGGCTTATCACTGCCAGCAGCAGAATGAATAATGAGATATAGAATTTTGGCTTTCCCTTCTTGCCTTGATCGCCTTCCTGTTGTTTACCATCGACATGAATAGGCGTCTTGCTCAGGTCCAGCAGTTTCATTCTTTCAAAAAGTACCAGCAAGGCGGGCAGTGATACGATGTAGGCTATTATTGCAAACAGAATACCGATACCGGCAATAAAACCGAATTCACTGAAGCCCTTGAACTCAGCAATCATCAGTATGAAAAAGGCCGCAGCAGTGGTAATGCCGACTACCGTGATAGCCTGTCCGGTGGTCATGAACGTAGTATAGGCCGAATCTTCGATAGACTTTCTCATACCGCGCTCTTCCATGTAGCGGGCAAAAAAATGTATGCCAAAATCAATGCCCATACCGAACAGCAGCAGTCCGAGGGTAGAGGTCATGATGTTCAGGTTGCCAAAGGCCAAATAGGCAATGCCGAAAGTCCAGCAGATGCTGAAGGTCAGGGGCAGCGCCATGATGACGGCTATAACGGGCATTCTTGGTAATTCGGATAATATAAACCTGAAAGAGAGGTGGGATCCGGCCTTAATGCGATAATTCCGGTAAAAAAAATAGGCCACTACCACAAACAGAAGCATCAATACGCCGGCACCGAAAGAGTTCTTCACGTCGGCTGTAATCGTCTCGACTTCAATGAGTGTTCGCAGAAAACGGCCGGCTAATGTGACCTCCATATCGGGATGGTAGGAGTGAGGCGAAAGAGAATCTACAGTATTTTGTAGTTCCCGGTAGGTACTGCGAATAAACCTGATATCCGTTTGGGACCCGTTTGGGAATAATTTGACGACAAGGGTCAGGGAATCTTCGGAAAGATAGTATTCAGATCCCACCAGCTCATTATACATCTGTTCAAGCTCACGCCCGACCGAATCGGTTGCAGTATCCTCTTCTTCCTCAAACTCTATATAAAAGGGGTTTGCCTCTTCCTTGGCCTCTTCGGCTTTGTCTTTCAGGAATTGTTGAAGCTGATCCAATTCGGAATCAGTTGCAAAATAGATAGCATTGTTCTGCAGAAAACCTACCTCTCTGCGAAATTCAGCACGGGTGAAATAGGGAGCTGAAGTCCCGGGCTGTTTTAGTTCCAGGGCGTGGTCAATGATATCCCTGGCGAACTGCTTGTTCACCGGCAGAGAAGGGCTTTTTATGGCTACAGCGACCTCATTCTCGGCCCCGACCTGCTCACGGAGTTTTTCGAGGGCCTGAACGCTGGGATAGTCTTTCGGTATCAGTTTGGCAAGGTCATTGTCTATGCGGAGATTATAGGCCAGCATGAAGCCTGCCAGTGCTGTAATGAAACTGACCAGCAAAATCCGAAGCGGGTACCTGGCAGTATACCGTATAAAAGGACCAAGGTATGCAAAGAGGCGTTCAATCATATCATTATGCGGTACCGGGTGTTTTCCTGCCGGTGCTCACCAGCCAGATATAATAGCTGAGGCTGCCAAGACCGAAAAAGAGCAGCAGCGCATTAAGCACAAACCCGATGAATGGCAGGTTGGTCAGTATGGCTATTATAATCATGCCGAGGGCAAGCCCCCAATAGTAAGTGGATGTTTCCGGTTCACCTTTGAAATAGAGTATGGCCATTACGCCCAGCGTCAAGGCTACCAGCAGGTACCCTGTAAAAAGTGCCAGCATATAGACCAGCAGCAAAAGAACAGAGAGCGGGATGGTTAAAACCGGAAGTAAAAGCAGTACCACTGCAAAGGGCACACCTATAAAAGTAAGCAGGCCGACGCCGGTGTTTTTCCAGAATTTTTCCGTTGCAAAACGATGAATATCTATAGCCGTATTTTGGAATATTCTCAATAAAATCAAGCCTGTTATCAGTACAGAGAGATAGAAAATAAATTTAACCACTATGACGAATACCACCGGTTCTTCCTGAACATTCAAGGTCAGGTTTGAGGGGACAACCCCAAGATTTTCCCGGTAGATGGTCTCCTCACTGGTGATGGTGGTGCCAAAGGATGCACGATAATCGTTGCCAAAGGTAACATCGTTGCTGTAGAGCTCGCTAAACTGCCCGACTTCTCCGTTGAGTGTCAGTTCATCGCCGGCTGCCCGGAGCCATCCTTGTATTTCTCCACCGTCAAGTACAACGGTTGCGCCGGCCAAAACGGCATTTCCTTCGATGCGTGCTCCTTCCGTGATCCGTATTTCACGTGCTGCAAGAAAAGCGTCGCCTTTTACCAGTCCGTTTACGATGATGGTTTCTCCGGCACTCATCAGCAAGTCACCCACTTCCCCGTCAATGATCACCTGCTGGGCTGCCATGATGGCGTCGTCACTCACCGTACCTTTAAGCATCATAAACCGTCCTGCGGAAAGAAAGTCATTTCCGAGCCAACCCGACATCTCGACTGTTTGTCCGGCAGTGATCAGCTGTTTTTGGATGGAGTCGGCTTCCTGTACCTGCACAAGGCTGCCGCTTTTATAAATACTGCCTTGCGCCAGCACCATCAAAGGCAAAAGAAGAAGAGATAAGAGAACTACACCTGACTTTTTCATAACAAGTAAATTTGCGTTCGGAATAGTAGAAGTACTTCTAAGCTTCTAATTACAGGTATAAATACAGAAAAAGGAGGGAGGCCGGTGTAGCGATAGTGAGGGTTTTCGTGTAAGCAATTACCCTATAGAACGGCTTTTCAATGGAAGATGACTGGAAATGGAATGGCGGAACAGTGGAAATAAAAAACCCCGGCCCTCTCACTGGCCGGGGTCACCCCTAACTGCTGATGCGTCTTTCATCAGCACCCATGCGCTCTTTAAATGTTATCCGGCGTCTCTTTTATTGTAAATTTTATTAAGGGCATGAACACTCATTCCTCCGATGACCATCAGGCCGATCAGGGAGATCAGCATAATCTGGTCGGGATTCAGATTCAAAAATAACTCGGTCATGTAACGCCTCTCTATATTTCTCGTTTCTATCTTTATTTCTGTTAATAACCCCGGCTGCGGTCAGGCATCCGGAATAAACTGGAATGGCAGCTCTCAATTTGCCATCAAGGCCATACCATTTTTCTTTATGTGGGAATGTGACGACTGAAACCGAAAAGGTTTACATTAGAAGTTCTTTAACTTCATGAACCGGCACCTTGTTTTGATATTTACGCGGCACCGGTGCCTCCAGCTGCAGGGTATCCCGGTTGAGGTTCATGACGGCATGGTGTCCCAGGCAGGCGTCATGTGCAAAACCGGTAATAATCTCCAGGAATTTACGGGCTCCATAGCCGCGTTCCTTACTGATACGGGCGATGCTTCTTATTTCTGAGATCAGCTTGTCGTAGTTTATACTCCCGCGGGCCGCCCTTGTTTTGATCAACGTGCCCAGTTTTCTCTCAAAACATGACCGGAATGCCGGTTTCCCCAGGCATTCCATGTATATTCGCTTGATATCGTGTCTCATTCCAAACATATCTCAAGATACAGATGCAGGGTGACAGAACGTGTCATCCGTGAAAAGGCAATCTCATTTCGGGTAAACGGGACTTATAGCCCACAAAAAGGACATGAAATGGTAGTGTGCCGCTATTTTGTTCATTGTTAGGAAAATTTTGAGGGATTTTATTGATTTATACTTAAAATAAATCCCCAATAAGGGATGATAACGATCATGTAGATGCTCATTATCATCCCCGTTTAAAATGTTCAGGCGGGCGTTGATTCACATATTATATGTTTTATGCAAAGCACTCGGTAATACCGTCTCTTTTGATGATTCTTTTTTAAAGAATTTGAGCCTATGTTACAACAAAATTATATGTACCAATAACGGATTTATGAACAGGTTCAGAACTTTCATGAACAGATTCAGCCTGCAGCTTGCCCTGCCTGCTCTGTTTTGTATGCTATTGCCGCTGCAGTCATTTTCATTGCAAAAATCCTCGCAGCAGCTAACCCAAACCGAACAAGCAGTGCCTTCCCTGGCAAGCGGGAGCCTGCTCTATGCGGATCTGGATACGGCAAACCGCCGGGTGCTGGTTCTTAAAGAGGGAGGCCTCTGGGATTATAACCTTGAAAACAAAGCCTGGCGATTCCTGGATTCCCTTTCTGCGCTGCCGCTGGAAATCGAGGATTACGAATTTGGCTTCGATGCCGCAAACAATAAAATTAAGCTGTGGCACCGGGGGATTGGAACGATGTACCATATAGATCCCGAAAGTTATGAACTCGAAAGGCTTGACAATTCCCATGTCCACAGAAATCAGTACGCTCACCAGCCATTTTTCAGGGATGGAACTGTTTATGCATTCGGGGGTTACGGTTACTGGTTGTGGAAAAACTATATAACCTATTTTAATACCGAGCTGAAAGAATGGAATATTCAGAATGTGCACCCTGAATCTGAAGTACCCGGTCCGAGGACTCCTGAGACGGGAATTTATATTCCTGCCCGGGATGAATTTTATCTTTTTGGAGGTGATATGCCGGATGTTAATAATAGGGCGGATGATCAGTTTACCGGCAGATCAACCCTGAATGACATCTGGAAGTTCTCTTTTAAAGACAATACCTGGACCAAAATCGGTACGGTCTCTTCTGTCTATCATTATTATCAGGGCTCCAGTAAACGGCGCTACGGGCGAATAAACAAAATATCCGGTTCTTTTTATAGCCCGAACAGCATGACCTGGTATATCCCAACAGCAACAGAGGGCAGGGGCGACCTGGTAAATTTGGTACCCGTCGACTTGTCAACCGAAAAGGTCATGAAACCTATCGTTTTGGAGTCAGGCCTGAATCCGGATGAATTCCTCCCGATCAGCTTTCACTTTGACCGGGAACATAGCATGGTGGTTATTGTCGGGTTGAAGAAAATTACAGGAACCGACAGTTATCCCATGCAGGTGATTACGATATCAGAAGACTCCCTGCTTTCCAGACTGGAATACGGTACGGCAGCTTCCGCTATGTCTCCCTTCCTCTATGCCGGCGGATTTATCTTGCTGTCTTTTGTGCTTCTTCTCATGTATTGGAAACGAAGAAAGAAAAGCCTTGGCAACCTAACATCCTTCCATATTCACAGGGATGATATTCAACGCATGCAATGGTTCAATGAGCAGGAACGAAACCTGCTTGAAGTGCTGGCTGAATCGGAGAGCTACATGGAATCGAGTGAACTTGAAGAACAGCTCTGGAATGAAATTGATAACTATGATTATCGCAGGAAATTGCGCAATGAGACCATCAATGCAATCAACCGAAAATTCAGCACCCATTATAATACCTCTTCAGAACTGATCAGCAGGATCAAAGACCCTGAAGACAACCGGAGGTACTTGTATGGGATCAGCGAAGAGTTCCTGGACAACTAATAAAGATTTTACAAAACTGTGATTGGTATTAAGAAAAAATAATTGTTTCTTTGAGCACTACCTATCCTATAGGTAGTCTCTCTTGATGAATAGTCACCCCGGCCCAACTGATACTTGGACCGGGGTTTTTCTTTTTTATAGCTATGTCACTAGGTATTTTCAGGCCTATCTACTTCGCTCTCTAATCATGCTGAAGTTGAACTCTTTTCACATGCAACTCGCTAGCTTACCTGGAGTTGCTATTGGTTTTACTCTTAAAACTGATTGCTGTAAATAATAGGAAGGAAATTTCTTAGTAATACTCCTTTTATATTCAACCGCCAAAGTACTCGAATACTCGCAAGTACTCGAATACTCGTCAACCGCTCCGCGGTAGACGCCGCTTCGGACGCTCTGCGTCCATTCCCCGTGCCTGACTTAACAATAACAGAATTAGACTCAGTCCCTCAAACAGCAATGCGCCACCGCGGAGCGGATGGCTAAGGGTCTGTTGGCTAAAGAAAGAGCAAAGAATAAAGTAATGGCGCATTTATCATACAGATTAGTCCGTTCTGGTTACCGCTGGCTCTTCATTTTGGAGTAGGCGTTCGGCCATACCCGATTTCCCGAGTATGGGCTGAACGTAAAACCCAAAAGAGAGGTGCCCATTATGAAACATATAGAATCCAATAAAAAAGGTATCGGTCTTATGCTGTTATCACTTGCACTATTTTTCGGGTGCAATGTAAATGACAGTGTGACCGAGGATAAAAATGTAAAAGTAAAACTCCGCGGGAAGGTCTTTAACGGAGAAACCGGTGAGGAAGTGCCCAATGCCGTTATCACAATCTACGAAAGCGTGCAAACCGGGGACGATGATTTCAGGGATTATGAACGCGCCACCGCAACTACCGACCATTATGGCAATTACCATATGGAAGGCATCATTAGAAGCTGCAACCTGGAAGAAGTGGGCGGACGCATTAAAGCCGTGAAAGCCGACTTATCGGGCGGGTTCATGACCTACACCGGCGAGTTCCGATGCTCGGAAAGCCTGCAGACCCGAAACCTGATCATCAGGCGTACCGGAAATTTGCCCGGACTCATTATACGCTAGCCCTCAAAGTCCTGCAGCTTAACTTGCTGTGGGACTTTTACTGGGGCTTTAAAAAATTGTCGTCCTGCGGCAGGCCCCACCTCGGACGCACAAACCCTCGTCAACCGCTCTGCGGTTGACGTCCCATCGGACGCTCCGCGTCCATTCACATTCCCACTAATATGCGCCACCGCAGAGCGGATGGCTTAGGGAATAAGCTTCGAGAAGAATGACTACGGAAAAAAGCTATGTGAGAAGAATTTAGGCCTGTCATTGCTCGCTTTGAGAACCTACTCTTTGAAGGCATGCAGGCTGACTTATAAAACGGCAGGATATGTTTTTCAGAAAGCGTACCCTTTAATAGGCTCAAGGTTTTGATTATAAACATCAAGATACTCTAAACCAGAAATTATATAATCTGGCTCTTCTGATTGACGTATGGTAATAACGACAAAATAATAACGGTCAACTTTATAGTAGTTTACATTGTATGCTTTTTCGCTAATACCATTCATCTCATTCAGATATTGCTCGTATTTCTTATTAAAGGTAGCGCATACACTACTATGACTTGAATCATTTAGTGGCATTATTTGCGAAACCGATAAACCCACCGTGTTGGTTTCTGCTCTTTCTGAAGACCATTCGGTACTTGTTAAGAATTCTTCTAAAACGGATAGATTTCCTTCATCGGGCTCAGGGCATACAGCTGTGAAAGAGCTTCCAGCATAAAGCAATTCCCAATTCGAGTTTAGTAACTCATTACAAATATCAGGGTAAGTGAGAAAAGTGATAATTATCAGTATGGGTTTAATCATAACAGGCTATTCAATATCTAAAGTATCAGCTCTAACACCTACATTATCGTATTCCTTGATGACTTCTTGATAATTTTTATCCCAAATGTCCAGACTTTCTATAAATCCATAAAGTAAATATTTACCCTTCTCCAATTCTTCCCCATCATAGTTTTCATAATCCCAAGAGTCTTCAAAATACTTTTTCTCACCAGTTTCTAATTTGATAGTAGCTAGCGTAAGTCCACGTATATTATACCTTAATCTATTCCATACCCGCATGGAATCAAGTCTTGTCACAACAAAATCATAGTAAATATCCTGACCTGCTCCAGCACCGAGATATAATGAATCATCACTGGTATTTTGTAATATCAGTTTCATATTCAGAGATTTATTGTTTGAATCACTCACTTGTTCTAATTCTAAACTGATCTCGAATGGGGCATCTTCTGGGACAGTAGAAACAGTATCAGGACTCCAATGAATGTTACCTTTAAAGCCACCAGTAATATATTCCTCAGAACTCTTCTTTGAGGTACATGCTAAGATAAAACAAAGACCACAAATTAAAATTGATAGTGAAGATTTCATATACATAATCATCAAATAGAGTTGGTCACTCTCATTACATTAAAAGTTAAATCAGTTGAATTAAAGTTTAGTTATCTGCTAAAATTGCCTCACCTTTGACCAGCCATGATATTCCAAAGGCAATAAGAGCTATAGTTTCGCCCCAAAAAATAAACCTCGTGATGTAATAGCTATCTTCAATAAATATTGAATAAAGAAACATTGCTAAAATGGATAGGAGTATAACCACTCCGCAAATACGATAGATCTTATTCCTTTTTACTTTTTGCGGAGTAGGTTTAACACCCTCTTTGGACTTGGTGAAAAGAAACAGGGAAAATATGGCAAAAGCTATAAATAATGCTGAGGCACTCCCGAAATGTATAATTCCAATAACATCTATAGCGCCTTTCTCGGTGGTTGGAAACCATGCTACCCCCAAAGCGAACAAGCCTGCAAAATTACTAAGCCATTCATCTGTTTTATCATATCCTGCATAGAAAAACATAAATAGTGCTACAGCGCATAGTGAACCAACAAAAACATCTCTCATGCCTGTGTAATAGTAATGGCTTATGGAATCTTGAAGCACATCTGTGCCGAATATTGTGCTCACACCCAGCATCAAAGTAAAGGGCAGGGCAATACCTATGATACCAACGGCTTTCCGCAGAGCCATATAGGAATGTGTGTGAATCTGATAGCGATAATCATTGTAAATGTTCATAAGAAATAATGGAGTTTTACTTAATAGAAAAAAGGTACCGATATTTTCTTGTGTTACCATCACTAAGAGGGTGCAGTTTAGTAATAAGACTGTCAGGACGGCGATTCCTTACAAATATGTTGGAATGGATATAGATTTTGATGTTACATACTCCAGACATCGACAAAATTTAAATTCTCATTGGGAGCCTGTTTCTAATGATTGGATTGTTAATCATCCTTCTCTCGTCAACCGCTCTGCGGTAGACGTCGCTTCGGACGCTCTGCGTCCATTTAAATTATTTACCCTGAGATGTACGGGCGTTTGAGTATAAATACCGGTTCAGGTATGAGGAGTCAGAAAAGGGGGTATAAACCTGTTCAAACTTACCATATGCTTCATTGACCCCACTAATAAATAGGGTATCGTTTTCTAAAGAATAAATTAGAGGTATATCAAAATAATCATCGAAGGTAACATCAACGGTATCTGCCTTGTTATTTTCAAACTTTATCCATAGAAATGAGCCGTCCTCACTCAAAGTAAAGTCATAGGTATTTTCATTACTCCTGCTCTCAATACTGCTAATCTTTGAGTATAAGGTATCGCGGTAGCTGAATAGTTTCATATGCTGATGCATCGACCAGTTCCGGAAGTGAATGGTTCGAGTAGCCATCATAGTGGAATCAACATGCAGAATAGCAGGTAAGGAAGTTTCTTTGGAAATAGCTCGACCGGGCTTCTTCACGGTAATGTAGCCGGCACTATCTCTTGTCGTTTTTTCCCATTGCCACACACCGGTGTAGGGGAAATAATGTGCATCAGGTTTATTCAAGTCATGAAAGGAGAGGGTATCCCTGGTGACATGATTTATAACTTCAAATAAGACTCCTCCTGCGCTGTATGTTCTTATTTCAATTGGTTCTTTGGTCTCTCCGTTTACCAGGTAGGTCACTTCTTCCTTAATGGTACCGTCAGGCCACCGCTCCGTGATTTCCGTTTGCTCTGTGGTTGAGCAGCCCATTAAAAGGGCAAAGACCATTATATATAGCACTTTCATCTCTCTCATAATAAATAGCTTAGTTGTAGTTGAACTCTAACTAATCAACCAAATTTATTTTAAAAAAGGAAATGGAGTGGTGAAGAGGGCGAGAATTTGAGTATCTGAGTATCTCTAATCTCAACTCCAAATGGTCATTAATACGACTGAAGAGTTATTGTTAATTTGATAAGTCTTTCCTTTTGGCTTTGTTTTAATAACTAATAATAAAACAAGATACTCTGACACCAGCCGGAAAACCTAAATGGTGGGATGAATAGACTTACTTCGATAAAGAAGCAAGGGATACCTTTCTTAAGGAAGATGCACCGGGAATGGAATCGACTTCAAGAAATTATGGGTTATAATATATTAGCATCATGGGAATAGACTTTCATGTAAAGAGAGAAATCAAAAGTGATATTAGGAGAATTGGTGAAATTTTAAGCACAGATATATTCACACCTGAAGAAACAGGGAGAAACCCCTTTTTCTTTTCAGCATTGACCGAACTTTTAATATTGCTTAGAGATTTAATGTATAAATCTGAAGAATACGCCCAAAGAGTGGCATTTACCGATGATATTAATGTTACTGAGGATGTAAAGGATGTAACTGATCTAATTTGGTTTGTAAGAAATGCAGTTTGCCATGTTGATTCACCCAATCACAAATTTCAAGATGCAGTTTTCACATTTAATACAATATTTGGGAAGGGAGTAATGGCCCATATTGGTGATACTGCAATGGAATCAGAATATGAAGATGAAGTTTGTTTTTTCTTTGGAGAGCAAAAAATATATTTGAAAAGGCTTATCATAAGAGCATTTGAAGAAGCAAAAGAGAATTTAGAACCGATTTTAGATTAAGCTTAAACACTCAAATCTAAATTTCCATTCTAAGGGCCGAACACAAAAAGATTGGTATTAATAGCAGCACAAATTAAGGGAATATTCCCATTCCTAACCCTTATTTGTTTGTACCCAAAAAGCTAAGTAATTGTGGCACAATATTTTAGAAAGGTAATAGTGGGTGCTACTGGATTCGAACCAGTGACCTCTACCGTGTCGGGGTAGCGCTCTAAACCAACTGAGCTAAGCACCCAAAGAACTAAAATTCAAATAACGAATAACAAATATCAAAAATTCTCACGTCTCACATCTCACGTCTCACGTTTGAAAACGACGTCAAATATAGCTAAATGCTGAGGTTCATAGCAAAATAATCTTTACCTATTTCCTAAACCCGTCCAATCCGCGCTGCCCGTGTTCCATTAGTTTCAGAACAACAGACAAGCAAATTCTATTTTCGTTTAGGCTTTCAGCTCTAGCCAAGGTTTTGTATTTTCTAGCCTTTTTAAAACGGTTAAACCATTAGTGAATGACCCATCGACGCGAAATCAGGGAAACGGTGCTAAAAGCATTATATGCGGAAGAATTAAGCCGTGACACCTGGGAACATATTCTTAAGGAAATCATCAAGCCCAGGCTGGAGTCGGAAAAGGACGCTTATAAATTTGCGGAAAACCTTTTTCTGAGAACCCTCAATCACCAGGATGAAATTGATGAGATCATCCAGAATCATATAAAGAACTGGAAAATTGAGCGCCTCACAACAATAGATAAGCTTATCTTACGTATAGCACTGTGTGAGTTTCTTTATTTCGATCAGATTCCGACCAAGGTTACCATTAATGAGGCCCTGGAGATCGCCAAGAAATATTCGACCTCCAAATCGAGCAACTTCGTGAACGGTATTCTGGATGCGGCGCTCGAAGAGCTGAGGAGTGCCGATCGTATTAATAAGAAAGGGCGCGGGCTCATAGAATCTTCAATCAATTAGTGTATCAGTGTCAGACAATAATTACGTAGCCATCGGAGATGTGCATGGCTGCCTGAATTCTTTACAGGCCCTTGCCGAAAAACTGGAAAAATACAGCGACCGGCAGTTTGTCTTCCTGGGCGACTATATTGACCGCGGCCCCGATTCAAAGGGCGTGGTTGATTTTTTGCTTGAATACCGGGAAAAGCAGGACTGCATCTTTTTAAGAGGCAACCACGAGCAGATGCTGCTGGATGCCTATCACAATGACGACCTGGATCTCTGGCTGATGAATGGCGGCAGGTCTAAGCTGGTATCCTACGGTTCAAAGTACAACCAGCTCGACATTCCTGAAATCCATATAGCTTTCTATCGGGATACCAAAATGTAT
>DATFJD010000121.1:0-2930 GCA_035269475.1 Halalkalibaculum sp. | reverse complement strand
AACGGTCGGAACGTTATTTCCCCATGATGAGAAAGATATTCAGGGAAGAAGGAGTGCCCACCGAGCTTATTCACCTGTCGATGATTGAGAGCGGATTGAATCCAACCGCACGTAGCTGGGCTTCCGCTGTGGGGATGTGGCAGTTTATCAGGGCCACCGGATCCATGTACGGACTGGAAGTTAACTGGTGGCTGGACGAGCGGCGCGATCCTGAAAAAGCAACCCGTGCCGCTGCGCGCCACCTGAAGGATCTGTATAATATCTGGGGCGACTGGCACCTTGCCATGGCAAATTATAATATCAGTCCACGCGGACTGAAGCGTGCCATTCGCGCAGCTGGAGGCAAGGAAGACTATTGGGAAGCCTATCCGTACCTGCCGCGTGAAACCAGGGGATATGTGCCCGGTTTTATTGCTGCGACCATGATTGCCACGAACCCGGTTGAATTCGGTTTTCAGAAAAATTACAACGGAATCCCTTATGACTACGAAGTTGTTGATGTGGACCCCCTGATGCCTCTTGATGAACTGGCGAAAGCTGCCGGAATTACAACGGAAAAACTTAAAGAATACAATCCCGAACTGCTGCGATGGGCAACCCCTCCGGGATCTACATATCCCTTAAAGCTGCCTGTGAACACAAAAGAGGTATTCGCTGCCAATTATGATGATATCCCCAAGGAAACCCGCAGCCAGAACATTGCTATGCATACGGTGCAGCGGGGAGAGACCCTTGGTTATATTGCCAGAAAGTACGGAACTTCGGTACGCGGACTCTATGAGACCAATGAAAATCTTTCAAGCACTATATACCCGGGCCAGAAACTGGTAGTACCTCTTGCGCCCGGAAGCATGGAGAAAGTTGCCGCCAGCAGGCCGACCAACCAGCCCAGAAACAGTACCTCAACCCGCAGGTCATCATCCAGGGCTTCCGCACCTGCCAATTCTTCAAAGATGACCTACACGGTGAAAAGCGGTGATACCATAGGCCATATTGCTGAATGGTATGACGTTCGGGCCTGGCAAATACGCTCCTGGAGCGGTACCAATAATACCATCCGGGCCGGTGAGAAGCTGACCGTATATGTTCCGGAAAATAAAAAAGCCTACTACAGCAAAGTAAACAGCATGGCTTTTTCTGAAAAGCAAAGAATTGAACGCGAGCAGCGCTCAGGTAAAGACGTCACGCGGGCCTATCTGGCAAGTGCTGACGATTCTAATGCAATTCAATACAAGGTTCAGAAGAATGATACGTTAATTGATATCGCAAACTCCTTCGGAATAACCGTCGCCGAGCTTAAGCGAATGAATAACATATCGGGTTCACGCATATATGTAGGGCAAACCCTTAAAGTGAACAGCCCGGAATAGACTTGGTAATATGAGTAAAATGAGAAAAATAGTTGTTGCCGCTGCGGTTATTGCCGTTAGCCTGTCTGCCTTGATTGGGGCAACGCGTAACTCGGATATCTATTTTCTCATCAAGAAGAACTTCACCATTTTCAGTGAAGTTTACCGGGAGGTTTCTCTCAATTATGTGGACGAGGTGAATCCCGAGAAGCTGATGCGTAAGGGTTTAAATTCCATGCTGGAATCCCTTGACCCTTATACGGTATTCATTGATGAGTCGCAGAATCAGGATATAGAAATCATTACCCGCGGCAGTTATGCCGGTGTAGGACTGGATGTGGGGATGCGCGGCGATAAAATTGTAGTCATAGCACCTATGGACGGGTACCCTGCACAGCAGAAAGGTATCCGAGCCGGCGATATTATCAAACAGGTAAATGATGTTGACGTTGCCTCATTAACGCCCGAAGAGGTGCAGAACCTGACGATGGGCGAACCCGGCACTTCCCTGACACTGACTATTGAGCGGTATGGCATTGAAGAAGACTTGGTTTTTGAACTTAAAAGGGAACGCATTGAAGTCAAAAACATAGCACACTCCGACTTAATCGGCCCTGAGAAAGATATCGGCTATATCAGTCTAAGCCGCTTTTCACAGAACACGGCCGATGAGATCAGAAAAGCTATTGAAAACTTCCAGAAAGAGGGAAGCCTGAATGGCTTAGTGCTCGATCTCAGAAACAATCCAGGCGGACTTCTGGACGAGGCGGTCAAAACTGTGGATAAATTTGTGGATCCGGGCCTCAAGGTCGTAGAAACCCGGGGAAGGCTGAGTCAGCATAACAGTACTTTTCGCACTGAAGAGCCTGCACTGTTACGTTCTACGCCCCTGGTTGTACTGCAAAATGAAGGAAGTGCAAGTGCTTCAGAAATCGTTGCCGGTGCTTTACAGGATCTGGACCGTGCCGTCATCGTTGGGGAGCAGAGCTTTGGAAAGGGACTGGTTCAAATCGTTCAGCCACTGTCTTACAATACGGCTCTTAAAATAACCACCTCTCGTTATTTCATTCCGAGCGGAAGAAGCATACAGTCGATTACATATACCCACGATGATAAAAATTCTGCGGTGATTAAACCCGACTCCCTGAGAAATTCCTTTAAAACCAGGAACGGGCGTACCGTCTATGATGGAGAAGGTATAGCGCCGGATGTTGAAGTTAAAAGTACGGTGCCGAGTTTGCTTGAAACCGAGCTGATGAAAGAAAGCCATTTTTTCTTCTTTGCCAACCAGATGGCTTCGGAGAGAGATACCTTTGATGCTGACGCCATATCCGATGAAATGTTTGCTGCATTCAGGAGCTACCTGGAGAACAAAAACTTCAGCTACGAAACAGAATCTGAGCGATACCTGACCGGTGTAGAGAAGCGCCTGGGAGAACAGGTAGCCAGTACAGATGTTAAAGCGCATATCGATGCCATAGACCAAGCCATCGAAAAGAAGAAAAAACAGGATTTTGAAAATCAGAACAGTGAACTTAAGCGTGCTCTTTATCTGGAAGTAATATCCCGTTTTGAAGGTAA
>DATFJD010000120.1:0-6719 GCA_035269475.1 Halalkalibaculum sp. | reverse complement strand
TGGTTAACCTGCTCGGTATTGTTTCAACACAGGATACGTTATGGATACACTAAGAATGCAAAGGATTCCTGAAGATACCCCATATACCTCATACCCTATCCCTTTACAGTTACTGAATGATCCCTTAGAAAGCATTGTTCTTACTGCCTTAATAATATTTATTGCCAATTTGTGTTAATATAGTACGCTGTAAAAAATTTCTCTTTTAACTTTCTTTACTTATTGCTTATTTGTGATATATGCGCATCAGACTGACAGACTATGAAAAATAGAAAGCACTTTAAGGCCATTCCATTATATTTGCTGCTTCTCAGTGTAGCCCTCTCCTGCTCCCGCTCCATGAACCCTAATATCGAAAGAGGTTCCACCTTCAAGTTCAGGGAAGGCTTTCCGGAGGTTCGGGTTTCAGCTATCGGTTTCCTTGATGAAGGAGATGAACCCGGCATTGACGTATCCGCGGATATTGTATACGGCAGCTTGATTTACAAGGAAGAGCAAGACAGTCTGCAGGCCCGATTTACAATTGAGATACAGATCCTGCCTAAAGATGATACCCGGGGCACTCCCACAACGCACCAGGAAACGGTTACTATAACCAGGGCAAATCCCGATATAGTAAACAGCCAGAATTTATTTTCGTATGACAAGCGCATTCCTGTAGATCCGGGCAGCTATGATATCAATGTCACTGTTATTGACCGGAATTCCGGCAAGCAGCTTACCCGGCAGACCCAAACATTTATACCGGACCCGAATAACAGCGTACAGAATCTCACCAACATCCAGCTATTGGGTAAAACTATGGGAGATGAGGAATGGGCCCCCATCACAACCTATGATGTTCAGGGTGATGTGGATTCGTTAATGTTCCGCCTGCAGGTTACCAATAATACTTCCGAGGAGCCTATGGCAGTCAATGCCAGGTTACTGCGCTTCAGGTCTGATACTACCATAGCCCGCCCGATGTATTACAATGGCTATAGTCCTTCCAGTATTCAATATAAAGGCATTGATTATGATGAAGAGGAGGTCATTCAGTCAAACAGAAGGGTATTGACCCAGCCCGGAAGCGTGCTGATTGAATATAAATTCGGCGAGCAGCCGCGCGGCAACTACCGCTTTGATGTTCAAACTGATGAAGAAGAGGAAAACCGGCTATTCAAAGCCCGCGATTTTGGAGTCAAAAGTAAAAACTACCCGTCCATTAAGTCGGCCAGGGAGCTTGCACGCCCCCTCAATTATTTAATGAGCGAAAAGGAATACGATGAGATGATGGCCATTCAGGATGAAGATTCCTTAAAGCAGGCCGTTGACCGGTTCTGGCTAAAAAACCTGAATAACAAGAACCGGGCCAGACAGGTCATACAGATGTATTACCAACGTGTAGAAGAAGCCAACAAACAGTTCTCGAACTTCAAAGAGGGATGGAAAACCGACCTCGGCATGATATATATCCTGTTCGGCCCGCCCTGGTATGTCGACGATTCTCTGAACAGAATGCGTTGGTCGTATTCCTATAACCGTAATGATCCTGATTACAACTACCTGTTTGAGACACCTAAGCTCAAATCGGAATTCTATCCTTACCAGAATTACCTGCTGCAGAGAAATCAATACTACTTTAATATTGAATACCAGCAGACGCAGCTGTGGCTAACCGGCCAGATATTGCGCCGTAGCCTGTAAGTTTTCTGAGAGCAGCTCTTCACTTCTAGGGCGGCTCCAATGGGGTTGCACCCCCAACCTTATATGCAAGATATGCGGGGGACAACTTCCTCTGTGCCCGGGAAGAAGCATCTAAGAGACCTGTTCTATAAATTTCAACACGTTTTGCACGCCCCCTTTGGCATGAGCTTTGCTGTACCTGTTACAATTTTCAATGGTTAAATTTATTTATAGATAAACTCTATAATATATTTTAATCACTTAGATAAAATATATTAAAAAACATCATATCATCTGAACTATATTAGCATATCTTCAATTTTTGAAATGTACGATTTAACATCGGAAGAAGTAAGCAAGGTCATTCAAACAAACCTTTGATTCTTTTATGCGGATCTCTTTTAAATGGCTAAATAAAATCTTCTGCTGAAGTTATCCCATTTAAACAATTCATGAGAATTCCGCCGCCTTAATAACAATCAAAATCAACTAAGAGGTACTTCATGTTAAAAAAGCTACTAACGTTAGTTATTGCTTTTTTTGCAATGACTACTTATGCCTTCGCACAAGCCGGAAGCATAAGCGGTACAGTAACAGACAGCGAATCCGGTGAAGTTTTACCGGGAGCGAATGTTTTTATACAACAGCTCCAGCGCGGTGCTTCCACCGATTCTGAAGGTGAATTTTTAATACAAAATGTCCCACCGGGCACTTATACTTTGCGTGTAAGTTTTGTCGGGTTTCAGGAATATTCCGAAGAGGTTGAAGTGGGTAATTCCAGGGTAAATATCAATATTGCCCTGCAGCCGGCCCAGGTAGGCCTGGATGAACTGGTTGTTGTAGGTTTCGGAACCCAGGAAAGACGAAAAATTGTAGGTTCCGTTTCATCCATTGAATCCCAATCTCTTGGTGACCTCCATACAACTACGCCGGATAAAGCATTACAGGGAAAAACTGCCGGTGTACAGGTCACTTCAACGTCAGGAGTGCTTGGAGCGCCTGTCAGTGTTCGTGTACGAGGCACTACCTCTATTAATGCCAGCAGCCAGCCATTATATGTAATCGATGGCGTACCTGTAGTCAGTGACGAACTAGGCCAGAACCTCGGTGTCGGCGGTGAAGGCGGGATCAATCCATTGCTTAACTTAGACGCCGATGACATTGAATCAATTGAGGTACTTAAAGATGCCTCCGCATCAGCTATTTACGGTTCCAGAGGGGCAAACGGTGTTGTTCTTATAACTACCAAAAGTGGTCAGGCAGGAGAAACACAAATAAATGTCGGTTATTCTGCCGGTTTCTCGGAGCCAACGGAACAATATGATTTGTTGAACGGACCACAATTCATTGAGCTGTTCAATTATCAGAATGGTGCCAATCTGGATGCCTCAAATTTTGCCAATACAAACTGGCCTGAACTGGTGACGCGAACCGGTACGGTGCAAAATTTTAATGCCAGTGTATCCGGCGGAGATCAGCAGACTCAGTTTTATGTATCAACTTCATTTAGCGATGAAGAAGGATATGCACGGCCCAATGCACTTCAAAAATTTAATGCCCGTGCCCGTGTAAACCACAGCTTCAATGACAAGCTTGATGTAGGACTCACTATTAGTCCT
Organism: Halalkalibaculum sp.; assembly: GCA_035269475.1. Classification (GTDB taxonomy): domain Bacteria; phylum Bacteroidota; class Rhodothermia; order Balneolales; family Balneolaceae; genus Halalkalibaculum. Next base: position 3,435 of record DATFJD010000120.1, on the reverse strand, counting down.
TCTAGAAGTGAAAACAATCGTATTGCTACAAGTAACCTGGTTGCCGCACCGTATACCTTTGGTGCCCTTGCTGCACCCGTTATTCCACAATTTTATCCGAACGGTGAGATAAATGACGCAAGAGATATTTCAAGAGCACCGGGCAACGCATTTGCCATTTTTGGCGGCACACCTTTTTCCAATATCGAAGGTAATATTGAAAATTCCATTACCACACAGGTAATCGGTGATGCCAATGTATCGTACGATTTTCTGCAAAATCTGACTCTGGAAACAAATTTCAGTGTCCAGTATCTGCAGAATGTTGAAGAAAGCAGAGAACTTACCTTCTCCACAGATGGCTTCCCTAACGGTTCAGGCCTCGCAAGAAACGAACAGTTCCTGAATTACAGCTGGAGAACAACACTGAATTATAGCCAGAATTGGGAAGACCACGCGGTAAATGTCGTACTCGGTAGTACACTGCAGGAAACCGAGCAGCGATTCATGAATGTTTTTGGAGATACTTTTATCTCCGACCAGCTAATTACGCTTAATAATGCGTCAAACATCACCGGTGGAGGTGGATTCCTCACATCCTATTCCTTCCAGAATAATGTGGCAAGAGTGTCTTATGACTACAAAGACCGCTACCTCTTTACCTTGACCGGCAGCTACAACGGTTCTTCAAGATTTGGTGAAGACTCTCAATATGGGTTCTTCCCTGCAGCTGCCGTTGGATGGATTATATCCGATGAACCGTTTGCCAGTGACATTGAACCATTAAGCTTCCTTAAGTTAAGGACCAGTTATGGCATCACCGGTAATGCGGGAATTGGAAACTTTGCACAACTTGCACTGCTGGGCAGCGGCTTTAACTACAATAACCAACCCGGTGTTACTATTAACCAGTTGGCAAGTCCCGATTTAAGCTGGGAGGAAACCGCACAGCTTGATGTCGGCTTGGAGTATGGATTCCTCGACGGACGCATCAGCGGTACAATCGGTTACTATAACAAACAGACTACCGACTTACTGCTTAACGTCCCTGTATCCAACACCAACGGTTTTACTTCATTTCTTGAAAATACCGGTGAAGTTCTTAATGAAGGATTCGAATTTGATATCTCAGCGGATATCCTCCAGGGAGATTTCTTGTGGAGCGTAAACGCGAATATCTCTACTCTTCACAATGAGGTTAAAGAATTACCTGCCGGCGAGTTTGTGGTTGGAGAAAACCTGGTTCGTGAAGGTGAAGCTATCGGTGCTTTCTTCTTACCTGAATATGAGGGCGTAGATCCCGATAACGGCGATGCCTTATGGGCAGACGGAAATGGCGGAACGACAAATAACTTCAATGCCGCCCCACGTAAGGTCATCGACTCACCTCATCCGGACTATTTTGGTGGTTTCGGTACAAATCTTCGTTACGAAGGGTTTGATGCAAGCATCAATTTTCAGTATAGCCTAGGCAACTACGTATACTGGAGTGACGGTACCTTCCTGGCTACCAATCAGGCTGTTTGGAACCAGCAGGAAAGAATTATGGATTACTGGACACCAAATAATACAGATGCCAGTATTCCCGAACCGAGACCTGCTGCAAACGGGAGCCAGAATTCCACCAGATACCTGGAAGATGCCAGTTACCTTCGTCTGAAGAATGCGGAGCTAGGATACACAATCCCCAGTAGTGTAACTGCTGATACGGATGTTAGAATTTATGCTCAGGGTACCAACCTATTGACCTTCACAGATTTTAAAGGTCTGGATCCTGAGGTTACGCCAACAGCCGGGGCCAATGTTTCACAAGGTAATGTATTCTTTCAGCTACCTCAGCCCCGCACCGTTCTATTTGGCGTTGAAATCGGACTTTAAAAAATAAATTGTTTAGTTAGTTATGTATAGATTAAAAACATTAATCATATTTCTTGTTATCGCAGGCCTGAGTGCTTGCGATATTCTCGAGCAACAGCCTCAACAGTCTTTACCTGTTGAAGGAGGGCTGAATAGCGTAGAGGAAATCCAAAACGCTTTAACAGGAGCATACGACAGAATGCAGCAATGGCCCGGAGGCGATAATTCGGCCCAGATGCTATTTGGTGCTGATATTATTGCGGAAGATGCTTTCTGGACAGGGTCATTTCCGACCTACGTGGAGATTTCCGAGCAAGCAATGACACCGCAAAATGGTAGTATCGAAAATCACTGGGATGGTGCCTATGAGGCTATCAATGCCGCAAACATCATCATTGAGGCGATTGATCAGCTTGAATCGTCATCTGCCAGTCAGGCCGTGCTGGATGACATACGAGGACAGGCCTTGTTTATCCGGGCGCTGCAGCACTACTATTTAGTGCAGACTTTTGCACAGCCCTGGCGAGCAGGTGAGTCAAACCCCGGAGTACCGCTACAGCTTCAAGCTGTTACGGGTTCCGATGACTTTCAAATGCCTTCACGGGCATCTGTTGGAGAGGTGTACAGTCAAATTCAATCTGACCTGCAGACAGCAGAAGGCTTGATATCAAACACGGTACCCAACCGGGCAACAGCAGGAGCAGCTACAGCACTGCGTGCCAGAATTGCCCTTATCCAACAGCGTTGGGGAGATGCGGCAACCCTTTCAGGACAGGTAATTGATGACTATACCTTGCTGCCAAGTGTGACAACCTATTTCCGGGATGAGCTTTCCAGCGAATCCATCTATGAAATAGAAAATACCGTCCAGGATAATCCGGGAGCATCCAATACCACGATGACTGCAGTATATAATGAGGATTCCAGGGACGACATCCAGGTTTCATCGGATTTCGTAGCGGCACTTGATCAGATTATTACCGACGATCAGCAAGCCGCTCTTGATGCAGCAGGTTTAAGCGCAACAGACACCCGGCGTTCGGAACTGCTGACAGGAACCACCACACCTGAGGAAGTTGGTCAGGCGACAGCTGCCGACAACTCGACCAAATACGAATCAATTCCTAACGAAGAAGACAACCTGCCGATTCTGAGACTTTCAGAAATGATACTCACTCGTGCAGAGGCCTTAACAGAGAATGCTGCCACACTGGCTGCAGTTCCTCAACAGGCTTTTGACGATTTGAATCAAATCAGAACCAGGGCTATCGAGGTAACCGATTCAAACGGTGATGCGGCAAGCGAAGCCTTAATTGAATATAACCGGGCCGATTTCACCGACAAGCAGGAACTTCTTGATGCCATACTGCTTGAAAGAAGAGTAGAGCTGGCATTTGAAGGGCATCGTCTCACTGACCTGCAAAGACGAGCCCGAGACGTTCGCGGAACATCCTGGGATTCCGGTATACTCACTTTCCCAATTCCCCAGAGTCAGATTGACGCAAACGATAACATTCAACAAAACCCTGCTTATCAATAAAGCATAACACACTTCTGAAAGTAATAGGCTAACTTTAGATCCGCTCCTGATATCAGGGG
>DATFJD010000119.1:0-3141 GCA_035269475.1 Halalkalibaculum sp. | reverse complement strand
TCAAATATCTATGCGGTGGGTACGGTAGGTACCATTTTAAAGTATGACGGTGAGCAGTGGAAACTTATGGGTACCTTTACCAAAGAAAACCTGGCCGATATCTGGGGAGTTCGGGACAAAATCTTTATCGTAGGCGGGTTCGGGACCATACAGATCCTTTGATTCTTAATAGCCGGCTGATTTTATGTATGTCCAAAAGTTTTAGTAATTCCCGCTAACAGGTTGCAAACATTCGATTTATTTTTCTTTCCTGCTAATGGGCTAATTATCTCCCGGGGTTTTTATCAATCACGACGGGCCTCTTCACATGCTATTCTGAAAGCTCCGATTTTTGGTTATCATTAGCCGGAACATCCTTTATAATACTGAACCCGGCGGCAACTACCATGAAATCACTGATTGACGAAGCATATAATCCTTCTAATTTTCGCGAGGAAGGTCATAAATTAATTGATCTACTCGCTGACTACCTGGAATCGACCCGTTCTGATTCAAAACCCGTGGTCTTTAAGCCATTTGATCCGGAAAGTTTGTATAAAGACTGGAACAGTAAGCTGGATGATCCTGCCGGAGGTAATTTTGGAAATTGGTCCCGGGAGGTTATAGACGACTCCATACACCTGCACCACCCCGGATATATGGGCCACCAGGTCAGTCCGGTACTTCCTGAAGCCGCATTGGCTGACCTGCTCAGTGCGTTTATGAATAACGGTGTCGGGGTATATGAAATGGGAAGCCCTACGGTAGCAATGGAGCGAGCCGTCATCAAGCAGCTGGCCGGCCAGCTGGGTTTTGATAACCGGGCTGATGGCATTCTCACTTCAGGCGGAACACTGGGAAACCTAACGGCACTTTTGGCAGCACGACAGATAAAAGGTAAGGGAGATATATGGAAAGAGGGGACCGGAAACAGGAAGTACGGTTTCCTGGTATCAGAGCAGGCTCACTACTGTATCGACCGGGCAGTGAAAATTATGGGGTGGGGTGAAACCGGTGTTGTAACTGTACCGGTGGATGGCCGCTACCGTATGGATTCCGGCCGGCTGGCTGACGCTTACCAAAGGGCACGGAAACAGAATATTGAAGTTCTTGGAGTAGTAGGAAGTGCCTGTTCAACGGCTACGGGTTCTTTTGACCCGCTTAATGAAATTGCGGAATTCTGCGGCGAGCATGATCTTTGGTTTCATGTAGATGCTGCTCACGGAGGTGCTGTGGCTTATTCAGGCAAATACAGGCACCTGTTAAAAGGTGTTGATAAAGCAGATTCTGTGATCGTCGACTTTCATAAAATGATGATGTGTCCGGCCCTGGTTACCGGCCTGGTATTTAAAAACCCGGCATCCTCATACCGTACTTTTGCCCAGAAGGCCTCCTACCTGTGGGATAAAGAAGAACACGAATGGTTTAATTTGGGCAAACGAACTTTTGAATGCACCAAAGACATGATGGCCCTGAAGGTTTTTACCATGCTTAGCCATTACGGCCCTCGGCTTTTCGAAGAGATTGTTGACAGGTTGTTTGGCCTTGGAAAAACATTTGCATCAATTGTAGAAAAACGGGAGAACTTTGAACTGGCGGTGCAGCCTGAAAGCAATATCATTTGTTTCCGTCATGTACCGCATGGAGTCAGTGATTTAGATAGTCACAACCGGGTTATACGGAGAAAGCTGATTGATAGAGGAAATTCATTCATTGTGCAGACTGAAATTCGAGGGATGCTGTATTTGCGGACTACATTGATGAATGTGTATACCCGGGAAAAAGATATTGAGAAGCTGCTGCACGAAATTGAAGAGCTTTCGGAAGCCGCAAAACGAACTTAGTTTAATATTAAAGATTAAGTTTTTTATATTTTGACCTCCAGTTAACCGAAATAAAATTAGGGGGTTAAGATGAGTAGTTTAATAGGTAAAATCGGACGATTTGTTTTTGCAGTGCCTTTCGGAATATTCGGGCTCTTGCATTTCATGAACGCAAGCGCAATGTCTGGAATGGTGCCGATACCCGGCGGTGTTTTCTGGATTTATTTGACAGGTATTGCTTTGCTTGCCGCTTCGGTGAGTATAATTATTGAAAAATATGCCCGGCTGGCCTGTATACTGCTGGGTGTAATGCTTATTATTTTTGTATTGAGCATTCACTTGCCGGGTGTAATAGGTGGTGAGATGCAACCGAATATGAGCAACCTGCTTAAGGACATGGCAATGGCAGGAGGCGCCTGGATCCTTGCCGGGAATTACAGCAGCGAAACCGGCATGGCATCAAAGCCCGGCCTTGAGTAGCACTATCTAACAAGCTGCAGCTGTATTTAAAAGTAAAACCCCTGAAACACGGGGTTTTACTATATCTTTCTTAGATTTCAATATTTAAACCGAAGCCGTTTTGGCTTTCTGCCAGGGACCGGTTATGGCCAGGGTGAGTCCTGAATGCTGGATATTCATAAACAGCGTTGAACCGTCCGGCGAGAATGTAGCTCCTGCAAGTTCTGAGTTTGACTTAGCATTTCTACCCAGTTTATAAACCTTTCCATCGGGTGTAATCCCATTCAAATCCTGCTTGCTGTTACAATCTTCACAAACAATCAAGTCACCCCAGGGAGCAACCGTCAGGTTATCTGCATTTTCAACGAGGTTGCTGTTGTTAGGCTCCACAAACAGCTCTAAGGTACCGGGTTCATTTACTTCTCCATCGGTAGCCTCAACAGGTGAAGGCGTATATTTCCATATCTGTCCTAAGCCTTTATTTCCCCCATTGGTGCAGGCAAAATAGACCGTGCCGTTGCCGTACCACATACCTTCACCGCGTGCAAAACGCGCGGCTCCTTTTTCATAGCCGCGATACCGCAGGTCACTTTCCGGTGAGTCTACATTATCCAAATCAATCCAGGTTACTTTAAATTGTTTTCCTGTTTCGATGAAAGGATCTTCCCAGTTGCGCGTATCGAGTGCCGGAGTGTCAATGACTGCCAGAGCCTGCAAGGTCCCCCCTGCATGAAGGTCTTCTTTTACGTTTGGAATGAATCGATATAAAAGCCCTTCGGAATCGTCTTCGGTTAGATAAATGACCCCGCTGTTCGGATCAACAGCCACCGCCTCGTGGTTGAAGCGTCCCATCTCCCGGATCGGCTTTGGGTCTGCAAGC
>DATFJD010000118.1:0-13056 GCA_035269475.1 Halalkalibaculum sp. | reverse complement strand
CGCAGGTTTAACTAATTAACACAGAAAGATAGCTAAGTTTAGCCATAATAATAAAACCTGTGATCACCCGTAAAACCTGCTTTATTCGCGTTCTATTAAAGGTTTTGAGTTTTTACTTCTTTGATAGTGCCGTTGTCAAGCTTAAGGGTCTTGAAAGGATACTGCTTCACGGTATCATAGTCGTGGGTTACCATTAGAACGGCCATGCCGCGGTTGTTGATCTGCTTCAGCAGGTCCATGATCTCAGACGAGGCACCGGGGTCAAGATTCCCGGTCGGTTCATCGGCCAGCATGATGCGGGGCTCATTGGCGAGGGCACGGGCAATGACCACACGCTGTTGTTCACCTCCGGAAAGATCATCGGGCATGCTTTTTCTTTTGTGGCTTAACCCCACCATACCCAGAACCTCCAGAGCCCGCTGCTTGATATAGCTTTTCTTTTCACCGGTAACCTGCAGGGCAAAAGCCACATTTTCATAAACGGTTCGGTCGGGTAGCAGCTGAAAATCCTGAAATACTATACCCAGCCTGCGTCGGAGCAGCGGGACTTTTTTATCGGACAAATTGGTAACGTCCATGCCGGCAACCTGTACGGAGCCTTCATTGGGCAGCAGGTCCCGGTATATAAGGCGGAGAAACGAGCTTTTCCCGGCACCGGTCTGTCCGATGAGATACACGAACTCCCCGTTCCCAAGGCTGAAATCTATGCGGTCAAGTACCACACGGTGATTATAACTTACGGTAACGTTGTTAAAAGCTATTACTGAATTGTCGGACATCGCAAAACCATGGTTATTCTTAAACTATTCTCATCGGCTTGGACTAGATCGAAGGCATCATATTTGGCAACTATCTCAAAATCGGTTTCGTCGATGATATCCAGCATCTGTTTAAGCGTGTAAATGCGCTGCTTATGCTGCTCAAAGTATCGTTGCGTAACCGTTTTATTGTCTTCCGCCAGTTTTTCAATTTTGAAGTCATTATAATGAATTTGAAGCTCCTCATCATAACTGCTTTTTCTAAAAAAATGATAATTGTTTTCAGTAGTTCCCTCTTCATTGTCCAGGTAGTCAATAGCCTGTATTGAATTCTGAGGGGTTGTAAAGTCAAAGATGAACAGGCTGTTCCGGTCCATGACTTTTTTCACTTCAGTGAGGAGCTTTTTGATGGAACGGGATTTGTGCAGGTAGTTTATGCTGTCAAAAATAGAAACGATAGCATCGAATTTTCTGTCCAGCGATATATCCAGAAAATCCATTTGTAGAAATTTTACGGAATTAGCCTGTTTTCCGCTTTTATTGCGCGCTTTAGCTATCATGGCCGGGGATTTATCCGTACCTACAATTTCATAGCACATCAGCTCTTCAAGAGAAAGTGATAGGGATCCGGTTCCGCATGCCAGTTCCAGTATGCTTTGGGGACCGGGATGATGAACCTGTATGATCTCATCAATGAAATCAGCCCAGACATCGTAATCCACATTCTGCATGATATGGTCGTAGATTTCTGCAAGCGTGCTGTATTCCGGTTGTTCAATTGTTTCCATATCGTTACCGGTTCTTCAACTGTTTGCGATTTTCGCTTAGTTTAATCGCGAGTTCAAAAGCAGCACTGAAAGAGGAGGGATCGGCAAGGTTCTTTCCGGCGATATCAAAGGCCGTTCCGTGATCGGGGGAGGTGCGAATGATCGGAAGGCCCGCCGTAAAGTTAATGCCGGCACCGAAAGAGAGCGTTTTGAAAGGGATGAGGCCCTGATCGTGATACATGGCCAGGATACCGTCGCTATTTTTATATTTTCTGTTTCCGAAAAAGCCGTCGGCGGGGTGGGGGCCGGTTGCTTTGATGCCCTCCGCCTGTGCTTTTTTGATGGCAGGTTCGATGATTTCAATCTCTTCTCTTCCGATAATCCCACCGTCACCGGCATGGGGATTTAATCCCAATACCGCAATTTCAGGGTCATCGAGGGTAAAGTCTCTGTTCAGGCTTTGATGCATTATTTTGATGTTGGTATAAACCGAAGACTGCGTGATCAATTCAGGCACTTCAGAAATAGGAATGTGTATACTGACCAAACCGACACGCAGCCCCTCGTTTACAAGCATCATAATGAATTCTGAGGTGCCGGTTTTATCAGCGAGGTATTCTGTATGCCCTGGAACATTGTATCCGGCCATATTTATAGCCTCTTTCGATATCGGTGCGGTAACGAGTGCATCGGCCAGGTCTGAAACACACAGGTCAATGCCTGCCTGAACTGCCATCATTGCAAGCTTGCCTCCTTGCTCTGATAGTTCACCGGGTTGCAAATTCACCGTTTCGTTATCGTAGCATTCCAGCACATTGATGGCCCCGGATTCAATTTCCCCGGGATTCCGGATAAAATGAAATTTCAGATTCTGTTCAAGTAGTTTTGAGTAATACTCAATGACCTGCCTGTTACCAAGCAAAATAGGTGCAGCTTGACTTAAATCTCTCCCTGCCAGTGATTTTAAAGCCACCTCAGGTCCTATTCCGTTAATATCACCTATGCTGATTGCTACTTTTATGGGCATCCGGAAAATTATTTGGAGTATTTTAACAAGATATAAAGGTAAGGGTATGGAGTTTAAAATCCATACCTGATGATATAGAAACCATCTTCACCGATAGTTAAAGTGAGGCGCATTCTCTGACATTCAAATAAATCTAGCTCCCGGCTTGGCACTTATCTTTGTTTACTGCCGGCTCACCAGGCGAAAGTCTCCGAAACCACTGGTTGCTCTGAATACGAATTGCCGGTTGTCGTAGGTCCATATTTCAACTGCAGGCTCACCGGTTGGGAATTTACGTTCTATATTTTTGGGCGGTCCGTATTTGATATAGATTTCCCCCTGATCGCTTTCATAGCCTATATTATTTATGGTAGTAAAATGCTCGTAGGCGTAATCAATTCTGCGGTAGTACTCCGCCATCAGTTCATTGTACTCGGTATTTGGGGTAGGATCCTTGCTTTCCCAGAATTCACGGAATTTTTGCTCTCTTTCTGCCTGCGATCCAGATTTGATTCGTTTAATTTCATCTTTGCTGACGATGAACTCCAGCATGTTAGTTGCCACTTCAAGGTTGAGCAGGCTGGTCGGCATTTCAATCCATAGAGACCGGAATACGCTTTGTGCTGCCGGGCGGGCCTGTCCTTCTTGGGTAACAACAATACGGTAGATAGAATTGGGGAAAGTACTGTTTGGGATCTTGACAAGGGCATAGTTGTGTGCGGAACCTTGTTCTTTGAGTACCAGTGAAATTTCATTTCCGTTCTCCCGGATTACAGGTTTTACATTGTTCCGCATATCATTGCCGGATATTTGGCTGCTGTATATCTGTTGAAGCCGGGTTGTGTCGTCTTTATTAATTTCCAGCTTGTTGATGCTGAGGTTATATGAGGAGTTACTCTCGGAGCCGGGCAGGTGTACTAAGGCATAAAAATCTTTTCCGTAATATACGTTCTTGGCAAAGTTCATGAGTTTCAGGTGTTCTTCTCCATCCACGGTATTTACCGATTCGATAAGCAGGACATCACCTGTTTTCTGTTCCCCGTAGGAATTCACCTCTATTTGGCGAGCTCTTGAGGTACGCTCCCTGGTATCTTCACCGGGATTCAGCTGAAGCATGTAGTTATATAGTCCCGGGGCAAGTTCTACATTCATTTTTCCGCTAATGAATGATTTATTCGACTGAGTCTGTTCGTAGGATTCTGCAAAGGCAGTATCGCGCCAGGCGGCTCGGGAAACAGATTCCAAGCCTTCAACTTCAATCCGGTCATCGGGCTTCTTTTTTTCAAGGGCTTTAAATACCTCCATGCTCAAACCCAAGGGACTGAAGAACTGACGGTTTCTTTCTGGCCGATCTGTCTTTTTGAAGGGCAGGAAATTATAATCTACGCGGAAGGTGGTAACAAATTGAACTGAGTTTTCACTATCGCCGGGAAGGGTAAAGAAATCAAAGTAGATATTTTGCTGCTGGTTTCTGCTGGCGAGTTCACGGTATGAAACACGCCCTTGTGCATAACTAAGAACGGAATCAAATAAGAAAAGCAGCAGAATGAGGCTAAGTAACCCGGTAAATTTTTTAATAATATTCACAATATCAGTCTCAAATGTTTGAATTCGGAATTTGGATAATAAATCAAATTGCACTTGGAATCGAATTTAATCGCTAAACACTTTTACGATTCCCAAAATTCTTTATTTTGCAAACGCTTTAAAACGGAAATCTATTACTTTTTAATTTTCAGGTTTTATGAATACGCAAGGCAATGGTAATCAGGATGTCACTCCTTTGAATAAGATCATTAAAGAAATAAATGAAACCGAAGCCGAAATTAAAAAGGGTGGAGGAGAAAAAAGAATCAAGAAGCATCATAATAAAGGCAAGTTAACGGCACGCGAGCGCATTGATCAGCTGATTGATGAGGATACCCGTTTCTATGAGCTCGGGCTCTGGGCCGGTTATGAAATGTATGAAGAAGAGGGAGGGTGTCCCTCAGGCGGTGTGGTAATGGGTATCGGCAAAATTACCGGGAGAAGCTGTGTGATAGTTGCGAACGACGCTACGGTAAAAGCAGGGGCCTGGTTCCCGATTACGGCAAAGAAAAATCTTCGCGCTCAGGAAATTGCCATCGAAAATCATCTTCCCATCATTTATCTCGTCGACTCTGCAGGTGTTTACCTGCCCATGCAGGATGAGATATTTCCAGATAAGGAGCACTTCGGACGGATTTTCCGGAATAATGCGGTCATCAGTGCCAAAGGCATTCCGCAGATTGCCGCCATCATGGGCAGCTGTGTAGCCGGGGGAGCCTATCTGCCGATTATGAGCGATGAAGCCCTGATCGTTGACGGAACAGGCAGCGTGTTTTTGGCCGGAAGTTACCTGGTAAAAGCGGCTATAGGTGAAGATGTCGATAATGAAACCCTTGGAGGAGCTACCACGCATACCGAAATCAGCGGGGTTACCGATTACAAAATGGAGGATGATGAAACCTGCCTCGAAACCATCCGGGATCTGGTTGGCAAGCTCGGACCCTTTGACACGGCCGGTTTCAATCGCATCGAAGCCAAGGATCCGGGCAGAGAACCTGTCGAACTGCTGGATATCCTCCCGGATGACCGAACGAAGGCCTATGATATGTATGAAATACTGGAATGCATAGTCGACGAAGACAGCTTTACCGAGTTTAAGGACGGGTACGGACAGACACTGATTACCGGGTATGCACGAGTTGACGGCTGGAGCGTCGGCATCGTGGCCAACCAGCGAAAGATTACCAAAACGAAGAAGGGCGAAATGCAGATAGGAGGGGTGATTTATTCTGACAGTGCCGATAAAGCTGCCCGTTTTGTTATGAATTGCAACCAGAAGAAGATACCGATCATCTTTTTCCAGGATGTCACCGGCTTTATGATAGGCAAGCGCAGCGAGCACGGGGGCATCATAAAAGACGGGGCAAAGATGGTAAACGCCGTTGCCAATAGCACGGTCCCTAAAATAACGATTGTAGTAGGTAACAGTTACGGGGCGGGCAATTATGCCATGTGCGGACGGGCCTATGACCCCCGCTTCATGTATGCCTGGCCTTCTGCTCAAATCGCGGTAATGGGTGGAACCCAGGCTGCAAAGGTGCTTACCCAGATTAGAGTCTCATCCCTTAAGAAGAAGGGAGAAGAGATTACCGAGGAGGAAGAGCAGCAAATTATGAAAGAGATCAGGGATCGTTATGAGCATCAGACCGATGTACGCTATGCTGCGGCACGTTTGTGGGTAGATGCCATAATCAATCCGATTGAAACCAGGGAGCGCATTTCGCTGGCCATTGAAAACGCAAACCACAATCCGGAAATAGACGAGTTTAAAACCGGAGTCCTTCAGGTATAGTTTAATACTCAATGTTGGATGTTGAATGTTGGATGTTGAATTAGGAAGCTTCATTAAACCTTTAGCATTCAACATTTAAATTTGCCCTTTCTACGTTTACATATTTTAGCTTTTAGAGCCTTTAGAATGAATGACAAAATGCCCTTATTGAATCTTTTAAACATTAACCTATCAATTAATGTAGTTATGAAGTTAGTTCGCAATCTTTCAGCGTGCATGCTGCTACTTCTGTTTCTAGTATCGTCGCTGCCGGTCAAGGCGCAGACATCACCGGCCCGGGCCTTTGATAATGTGACCATTCATACGGCTGACGGTAAGACTATAAACAGCGGTACTGTGGTCTGGAGAAATGGTATTATAGAAGCGGCAGGCAGTAATGTTAATATCCCCTTTGATGCCTATGTAATAGATGGGGGAGACAGCCTGCATGTTTATCCCGGTTTTGTTGACGGTTTGGCCTTGTGGGGCAGCCCTGACCTTCCCGACCGGTATGAGCGGCCGGATCGCCCGGGAAAACCCGGCTATGAGCGTGCCGGTATTCAGCCGCAGCGCAAGCCATCCGATTTATTGAACAGCAAAGACAAGAATCTTGAAGAGGCTCAGAAACACGGTTTTACCACGGCAGCTCTTGGCCTAAAGGGACATATGCTGCCGGGACAGGTTGATGTTTTCTTTATCAATGGCGAAAACACCGGCGATTACCTGATGAAAACTTCAGCCGGGATTTTAGCCAGCTTTGAAGATGCTCCCGGTGGATTTGGAAGTGCCGCATTTCCTTCTACGACCATGGGTGTGCTGGCTCAATACCGCCAGCTGTGGTATGATGCTGAAGCATTGATGAATCAGCAGCAGTACTTTGCATCTGCGGGGTCTAATTACCCGGCACCGGCAAAAGATGCGGTTCTTGAAGCCCTGTACCCCGTACTTGAGCAAAGCCAGCCACTGTACTTTGTGGTAGACTCGAAAGAAAATATCGAGCTTCTTTTGCGATTGAAGGATGAAATCGGTTTTAATGCCGTAATCGTTTCCGGTAAAGAGGCCTATAAAATGGCAGATGAACTGAACAACAGAAATATTCCTGTTCTAGCCAGCATTGACCTGCCCGATGAACCCGAATGGAAAAAGAAGGAAAAGGCTGCCGAAGAGGATACCACGCAGGCCGGGGAACGACTGGAAGAGCTGACTGAGGAAATGCGAATCTTCAGAGACCGGCAGCTCAGAGCTTATGAAGCGAGTATCACTAATATCAAGAAACTGCTGGACGCCGGTGTAAAGGTCGGATATGCCTCGAATGGTATGAAACTCAGCGATCTTTCCGGACACGTGAAAACAATTCTTGAGGAAGGGGGGCTTAATGAAGATCAATTGATTACCATAATGTCTCAAAGCACAGCCGATATTCTGGATGTCGGTGGACGGATTGGTGCCGTGAGAAACGGCAGGATTGCAAGCTTCAGCGTATTAACCAAGCCATATACGGAAGAAAAAACCAAGGTTATCTATTCTGTATCCTCAGGCAAGTTAACCGAATTTTAATGGATCGCTTCTCTAAGAACAAACAAAGAAGAACAGCTATGAAGAAATTACTTTTAATGATATTTATCCTGGGGTTTGCAACCGCAACCTATGCCCAGGAAAAAGGTTCCGTTCTTGTAAAAAACGGGACGGTTATTACTATTGCGAATGGTGACATGGAAAATACGGATGTCCTTATTCGCGATGGTGTAATAACGGAAATCGGAAAAAACCTGAACGCACCCCGCGGTGTACAGACCGTTGACGCTACCGGTAAATATGTCATGCCCGGTATTATCGATGCTCACTCTCATATAGCGGGCGTGGATATAAATGAAGCCACTAATCCGGTAACTGCCGAGGTTACTATGGAAGAGTCGGTTGATCCCAACGACATCAATATTTACTGGGCTTTGGCCGGAGGCGTTACCTCTATTCATCTGATGCACGGCTCTGCCAACGTGATTGGAGGTCAGAATGAGACCCTTAAACTCCGTTACGGCTCAAGCATGGAAGAAATGCGTTTCGAAGGGGCGCCCAGAACCATCAAGTTCGCTTTGGGTGAAAATCCAACACGTGTTCACGGACAGGGATACGGTGTACAACCCAGAACCCGAATGGGAGTTGAACAGGTTGTCCGCGATCATTTTGACGCTGCCATTGACTATCAACGCAATCGTGAGGCGTACCTGCAGGCTAAGGCAGCCTACGATAAAAATCAGCGCGGTACCCCGCCGGTGCCGGTGGCAAAAAATCTCCGGATGGAAGTATTGTCAGATATCATTGACGGCGAGGTGTGGGTGCACTGCCACTCTTATCGGGCCGATGAAATTCTGATGCTTATGAGAGTCTTTAAAGATTATGGCATTGAGAACTTCACCTTTCAGCATGCCAATGAGGCTTTTAAAATTGCACCCGAATTGCGGAAAAACGGTGCGCGGACTTCTATTTTCGCTGACTGGTGGGCTTATAAGTTTGAAGTTTACTATTCCACCGCTTATAACGCATCTATACTGAATGCAAACGGGGTTAACAACAGCATTAATTCGGATAGCGGCGAGCTCATTCGGCACCTTAATCATGAAGCGGCTAAAACCGTGCACTATGGAGGCACTTCCAAACAGGACGCCTTAAAGATGATAACCCTGAACCCTGCCATTCAGCTGGGAGTTGATGACAAGGTCGGCACTATTGAAGAGGGCAAGCACGGTGACATTGCTATCTGGAACGGCCATCCCTTGAGCATTTACAGCATCTGTGAACAGACCTATGTGGACGGTAAAAAATATTTTGACCGTGCGGAGGATGCGGATGATATGAGGCTGGAAGTTAATCCGGAAGAAAACTATGATGAGACTTACACCCGATGGTATGAGTCCGGCAAAGAAGAGGATTCCTGCCTAAGAGGTGCCGAGATATTATTCGATTCAGAAGGAATGAGCATTAACGGGGGCACTGAATAATGAACAATTTAAGATTTGTACAAACTATGAAGCGTTTATCAAAAATATTCATGAGCTGCCTGCTCTGTTTTTTAATTACCGATGGGGTGCAGGCACAGATTACGGAAAAGCCGGGCTTCGGTAAATTTGCCATAACCAACGCAACCGTTCATACGGTCACGAATGGAACCATAGAAAACGGCATCGTACTGATTAATGGCGAGAAGATTGAATTCGTAGGAAAAAATGCCAAGATAACGGCCGACTATCAGCAGATAAACGCTGAGGGAAAGCATGTGTATCCCGGTTTTATGGACTCGGGTACCATTCTCGGGCTACAGGAAGTGGGGGCTGTTGCCGTTACCAATGACCAGGCAGAACTGGGGGATTATAATCCTCATGTGAGAGCTTTTACCGCAATTAACCCAAGCAGCGTAAGCATTCCGGTTACCCGTGTGAACGGCGTCACCCACGTCATTTCATTGCCCGTTTCAGGCAGAATTGCCGGAAAAGGTGCCTTGATAGATCTTTTCGGGTATTCCCCTGACTCCATGGCCGTTCAGCCGAATGCCGCTCTGCATCTCACTCTGCCGGCATCGCAGCAGCGCGGTTGGTGGGATGATCGCAGTGATAAAGAAGTAAAAGAAGCCTATGAGAAAAGCATGAAAGAACTCAATGAGTTCTGGAAGAAGGCTGAGTTTTATAACAAGATGATGACCGCCTATGAGCAAAATCCAAAAGGCAAAAAACAGCCTGATAAAGATGAAAAAATGGAGGCCATGCGCGAAGTCATCACTGGCGACATTCCTGTGATCATTACCGCCGACAAAAAGCAGGAAATACTGGATGCCATCGAGTGGACGAAGGAGCGTAGCGATGCCCGTTTTATACTTGCCGGTGTTGAAGAAGGCTGGCGAGTAGCCGAAGAGATTGCAGATGCCGGGCTGCCGTGCCTGGTTTCAACCCTTTATACGCCTGAGAGAGATTTTGACAACTATCAGCGGCCTTACCAGAACCCGGGTAAACTGCATGAAGCCGGGGTAAAGGTAGCGATAGCTACGGGAGAGTCCGAGAATGTCCGTAACGCTCCTTACCATGCCGGCTACGCCGCAACCTACGGCCTTGGTGTGGAGGAAGCCGTAAAGGCGCTTACAATCAATCCTGCAGAAATATTCGGGGTTTCTGACAGGCTTGGAAGCCTTGAAGAAGGAAAGCAGGCAAACCTGTTTATTTCTGACGGCGATCCTTTTGAGCCAATGACTACTATTGAACAGGTATTTATTCGCGGTTACAAGATTCCAATGGTAAGCCGCCATACCCAGTTGTATGAGGAGTACCTGAATAGGGATGCAGTGAAGAATTGATGAATATCGAATAGCGAACAGGGAGTTTAGAATATCGAAATAATTCGAATTTGAAGATTCCTTGTTCTTTATTCATAATTCAATACGGATTTCCTTCCTTTCTTTTTGTTTTAAGCGCTTCGGCATACCACTCAAATTCATCCAGAAACCGTTTTGCTCTTCTGTGATACGCATCGTCAGTGGGATTTCCTTCTTCGTCAAAAGAATCACTGATCTTTGGGACAGGCATAATGGAGGGTATACTGCTCATACCCATCTCGGCAAGCATGGACCGCAGCTGCATGGCTGCTCTAACCCCGCCGAATGACCCGGCGGAATAGCATAGAATCCCGGAGGGTTTGAAAAAATACTCTTCAAGAAAATGGTCCAGCAGGTTAGAAAGGGCAGGAGGTATGCTGTGATTGTATTCCGCCGATACAATAATATAACCGTCAGCTTCAGTTATAATATCAGCAAGGCTTTGCAGCACGTTGGGCGCTTCTCCTTTTTCGAACTCTTTGTACATGTTGTCAAGGAGCGGAAGGTCATATTCCAGTGGATCAACCAAGGTGGTATTGAAGCCCCGTTTCTTGCATTTATTGGTAATAAACCGGGCAGCCCTGATCCCTTTTCTGTGATGCCGTACCGATCCGTAAATGACAGCGACATTTAATGACATGCTATTAATGCGTATGTTTACGTGCGATTGAGATTACCTGAATTAAACCAAAAACAACTGATAATGAAAGATTATAAGCTTGCAGCGGTCCAAATGAACAGCCAGCCCGATCTGGACCACAACCTTGAAAAGGCCCACGGCTTTATAAAAGAAGCGGCCGCACATGGGGCTTCCTTGATAAGTTTGCCTGAAAATTTTGCCTTTTTGGGGCACCTGGAGTCAAGGCTGGAGGAATCGGAGAGGATAGCTGTACAAACAGAAAAGTTTTTGGCGGAGGCTGCCCGCGAATACGGAGTATATCTGCTGGGTGGGAGTTATCCGGTACTGGCGGCTTCAGGCAAGGTTTATAACAGGAGTACGCTCATCGGACCCGACGGTTCAACACTCGCCGCTTATGATAAAATTCATCTCTTTGATGTGGATCTTGAAGGAGGAGAGAGCTACCGGGAATCAGATTATGTTCAGCCCGGTGAGAACGGACCGGTAGTATATGAATCTGATGATCTTGGAGCTATAGGCTTGTCCGTCTGTTATGACCTTCGCTTTCCGGAACTCTATCGGGTGCTGTCGAAAAATGGAGCTGAAATGCTAACTGTGCCTTCTGCTTTCACCAAGACTACCGGAAAGGTTCACTGGCACCCGCTTTTGAAAGCCCGGGCCATAGAAAATACCTGTTATGTGCTTGCACCGGCTCAGACCGGTATCCATGGCAAAAATCGAAAAACCTATGGACATTCCCTGATTATCGATCCGTGGGGAAATATCCTGGCTGATGCGGGAGAGGAAACCGGTGTGGTTTATGCAGAATTCAAGCCAAAAGTTATTACTGAGGTAAGGAGATCTATCCCTTCTTTACAGCACCGGAGGTTGTAGGCAGGGATATTTAATATTAGCAGATTGCCTCTAGAGCGAGTCATACTGCCTTTTAAATTTGAGCAGTTATGACTGAAACCGCATCAGAAGATTATCCAGAGATAGGATCACCAAGGTCACCACGGCAAGAAAAACCGAACTCAGAATGGGCTCCCAGATTACCAGGCCGCCAATCATGCCCAATACTGCTCCCAGGTACTGAATGTAATGAAGCTGCTCATTGGTGGCATTCTTTATGATATTTGAGATATGCTGTTCATCATAGCCACGCAGGTTGTCTTCAACCAGTGCGTGCACGTCCAGCTGATTTATGAGCTTGTGCAGCAGATTGGTGACAATGTTTTCAATGGCTTCACTGTGCTTGTCCAGTTTGGCAGGCAGCTGATCAAGAAGATTATCCATTTTATTTAGGCCGCTTTCCACAGAAGTCGGTACTCTTGCAAGGGCTTCTTCAATAATATGCTGCATTTCCTGTCCCTTGATGTATGAGTAGGCTTTCAGCGCCACTTTTTCAAAAGACTTCTCTTCAATGGACTCTTCAATTTCAATGATGATTTTCTCAGCGATGGCACCGCGAATCTCAGGGTCGGCTATCATCTCATCAACATACTGAACCACCCATCGCTTCAGGTCAGAACGAAAGGCAGGATCATCAATGATCCCCTTTATATATCGCGTTCCCTGTTCCCGGTATTGTCCGATAATACCGGACTGGTTAATCTTTTGTTTGATGATCTCGGGGTTGATAAGGTCTTCCGAAACGGCCTGTGCCATCCGATAGGCTATCCGGTCTTTTTGTGCAGGTATCAGTCCGTGTCCTAACAGGGGACGTTTTTGAGCAGGCTTGAATAACATGGTAATGGCCAGCCAGTTGGTTAAGAAGCCTATCAGGCCACTAACACTTAGAATTTTCAGCAACCCCTCGAATGTGAGTGTATATCCGAATGCTTCCCAATAGATGCCATTAAAATCCCAGAAGAAGGATAGTATAAACAGGCCCGCAAGGAGATAGGGTATAACAGAAAGAAATGTAAGTACACCCTTATTCTTGAATGTAAAGGTCTCGAGTGTGGCGGGCCTTTTTTTGGTTTCTTCGGTGAATCGGTAAGAGTTGCTGTGTTTGCTGATAATCTGCCACAGGCTTCTGGCATGATCCCTGGTCTTCTGTTTTGCTACTTCCAGGGCAGAATTTGTCTCTTCTTCTTTTTGCAGGGATTCTTCGTTCATATACCTAATGTAGAATATTCTCTTTGAAAATACAGTTCTCTTACGAAAGAATAGTATTTAGGTTGGG
>DATFJD010000117.1:0-2761 GCA_035269475.1 Halalkalibaculum sp. | reverse complement strand
AAGAGGGGCAGCCCGTCACCATTAACTATGACCCGATGATTTCCAAGCTTTGCACCTATGGCAAAGACAGGGAGCAGGCCATTCAGCGCATGATTCGCGCACTTTCGGAGTATGAAATCGCCGGGTGCCGAACCACCATTCCCTTTTGCGATTACGTTATGAAGCACGACACTTTCCGAAACGGAGAATACGATACGCACTTCGTGCAGAACTATTTTAAACCTGAAAACCTGGACGAGATATCAGGAATAAATGAGGATTATCAGCGCCTGGCTGCAATACTGCTGAAGGAGAAGGGTGGTAATGAGGAGGAGAGTCCGCAGGCTGTGTCTCAAAACGGGGTCTCTTACAATTCGGACTGGTGGATCAACCGCCGCTAACGCTCATACCCTGAACAAGCTTACATGGATAAACTGATAAAACTGGAAGAGTTGGGAATGTTTATCCTGGGCCTGGCTCTATTCACTACGCTGGATTATGCCTGGTGGGTATTTCCTGCCTTGCTGCTGGCCCCGGATATTTCAATGGCGGGATATCTGCTGGGGAACCGTGCCGGAGCAACTATCTACAATCTTTTTCATCATAAAGGAATTGCCGCCGGCACCTATGCGGCCGGATTAGTATCCGGTGTCACGGTTCTTATGCTGGCAGGTATTATGTTATTTTCTCATGCATCTCTAGACAGGATTCTGGGATACGGCCTGAAATATTTTGATTCATTTCAGCATACGCACATGGGCCGGATCGGAAAAAATGCTAACCATTAAAAAAACAGGTATCATTGGAACATAAGGAAAGCGGATCCAACGACTTATTCAAGCAGCTGAAAAAACTGGATACCGAGCAGCGTAATCCAAACACCAGGTCAATTGACCTGGCAGATCCAAATGAGATAGCCCGGCTGATCAATGAGGAGGATAAACTTGTTGCCGAACGAGTTGGGAAAAGAAATGACCGGATAGCCGAGGCCATCAGTATTACAGCTGCCGCGCTGCAGGAGGGAGGGCGGCTGATCTATGCCGGCGCGGGTACCAGCGGTAGGCTTGGTGTGCTGGACGCAGCGGAATGCCCCCCGACTTTTGGCACGCATCCTGACAAGATTATCGGTCTGATTGCCGGCGGCAAGGAAGCCATGTTTGTTGCCCAGGAAGGTGCCGAAGATTATGAAAAGAATGGGAGAGAGGCACTGGACGAGATCAATCTCACTGAGAAGGATGTCGTTTGCGGGCTGGCTGCCAGCGGGCGGACTCCCTATGTGCACGGAGCGCTGAAAGAGGCTAAAAAGCGAGGCTGCAAAACATTTTTCGTAACTACCGTACCGGCCGGACAGATTACAATATCTGTGGATGTCCTTATTGATGTCCCCGTTGGCCCGGAAGTAATAATGGGGAGCACGCGTATGAAGAGTGCCACGGCCCAGAAGATGGTTTTGAATATGATCACCACGGGAGCGATGATACGGCAGGGCAAGATTTATGAAAATGTAATGGTTGACCTGATGCTCACCAATGAAAAGCTAAAAGAGCGGGCGAAACGAATTATTATGATGTTTGCAGATGTTACTTACAATGAATCTGCCGAGCTGCTGAATAAAGCCGGCGGCCATGTGAAGACGGCTTTACTTATGGCATTAGGCGATTTAAGCAAGGCGGATGCGGAAACATTGCTGGAAGACCATGGCGGTTTCATCAGAAAAGCATTTTTAAGCTTACAAGGTTAATATAGTCACTCTGCGTGCGCACCCTTTTCAGCATATTTATCTGGATCTACTGGACCCTCTGCATTGTCACATTTTTTGTGATTGTAAGCCTTCTCTACCTGTTCACCTTTCCTTTCGACCGTTTTAACCAGATTCCCAACCGGACCCTGAAAGGTCTAGCCAGGTCGATGCTTGCGGTTAATCCGGGATGGGATTTCATAGTAGAAGGGGCTGAAGCTGATAAGGTGACTAAGCCTACCATCGTGATAGCCAATCATCAGAGTTTTCTAGACCTTCCGCTGTTTTACCTGCTGCCCTGGAGCATGAAATGGGTGGCTAAGAAAAGTTTGTTTAAAATTCCCATATTGGGATGGATTATATTCATGACCGGTCAGATAGCGATTGAGCGATACAGCCTTAAATCTTTGAAGAAACTGGACTATTTGGTACAGCCGATTCAGAATGGCATACCGGGTATGATATTTCCGGAGGGTACACGAACGGAGGACGGTAATCTGAAAGCATTTAAAAACGGGGCGTTTTTAATGGCAAAGCGGTATAATTTTAACCTGTTACCCATCGTTCATAACGGTGGGTATGAGGCCATGCCGTCCGGATCCTGGAGGATAGACCCCCGGCAGACCTTCAGAATTTCCGTACTTGACCCGATAGATCCCCAGGAATTTGAAAATACGGAAGAGATTAAGGAGACAGCATACCTTAAAATTGAAAGAGAACTTGAACGCCTCCAAAAGGAAAAATCATAAGGCAATTTCGCGAATTATCTCATTTTGGAAAAAAATTTGAAAGATATCATAAGTTCGGAGGTATCCTATAAGAACAGGATACTTGGCAGTATCGTGGTTGCCGAGCTGATTGTGATATCCGTATTCACCTTATGGCCGGTACCCGACAAGGATAGGACCTACCAGGATATCGTTTATACCGACAGCGAAGCCATTATTGATTAAGTACAGATCACTGCGCAGAAAAGCAGTCTGCCCCCGCCTCCTCGTCCGCAGGTACCGGTTCCGGTGCCCAATGACCAAGTGATAGAGGAAG
>DATFJD010000116.1:0-6493 GCA_035269475.1 Halalkalibaculum sp. | reverse complement strand
CACATACACATAAATTTCAAATGATTTGATACATGTTTAACCTAGCATTTTTATTCATGGGTTCACCGGAAGAAGCCGGATGGATGAACCTGATTTTCCTTGGTGCCATATTTGCCATATTTTATTTCTTCATAATCAGGCCACAGAGCAAGAAACAAAAAGAGATACAAGAAAAAGTTTCCAACATCGAGAAAGGGGACAAAATAGTAACTACGGGAGGAATGATAGCCCAGGTTACCACTGTTGATGATGACTCTGTTTTAGCAGAGATTGACAAAGGCGTAAAAGCACGCTTTATGAAAAGTTCCATTACGGACGTCAACCCCAATAAGAATAATAACTAGTCATTTAGTATATGTCCGGCAAAATACAGTTCGATAGCATTGAATCTGCTATTGAAGATATCAAAAACGGCCGCATGGTCATTGTTGCCGATGATGAAGACAGAGAGAACGAAGGCGACTTTATCATGGCAGCCGAAAAAGTTACTCCGGAAGCCATTAATATTATGGCAAAATACGGGCGCGGGCTGATCTGCGTACCCATTACCCGTCAGAAAGCCTATTCCATGGATCTGGATTACATGGTTACCGACGGTGCTGACCCGGACGAAGCGGCCTTTACCGTATCCGTTGACCACAAAGAACTGACCTCTACCGGTATTTCTGCCGCCGACCGGGCCAATACTATCAAAGAGTTGATCAAGGAAAATGCCGATCCCAAGGCTTTTCGCCGGCCCGGACATATTTTCCCGCTTATCGGGGTAGAAGGAGGCGTTTTAAGGCGCGCCGGTCATACCGAAGCCGCTATTGATCTCGCACGGCTCGCTGGACTGAAACCGGCCGGCATTATTTGCGAGAGTATGAAGGATGACGGGGAGATGGCCCGCCTCCCTGACCTGGCCGAGATCGCCGAAGAGTTTGATATGAAATTTATCACCATCAAGGACCTCATCTCCTACCGGATGAAAAATGAGTCTTTGGTGCGCAAGGTTGTAGATATTGATCTGCCGACTATTTATGGAGATTTTACGCTTCATGCATTCCAGGAACGCCTGACCGGCGACAATCACCTGGCCCTGGTTAAGGGCAGCTGGGAAGAAGGCGACCCGGTACTGGTTCGCGTGCACTCTTCCTGCGTTACAGGCGACATATTCGGTTCCAAACGCTGTGACTGCGGCGAACAGCTGCAACAGGCGCTGCTGCAGGTAGAGAAAGCCGGTACCGGCGTGGTACTCTACATGAACCAGGAAGGCCGCGGTATCGGCCTCGTTAATAAGCTGAAAGCCTACAAGCTTCAGGAAGAAGGCATGGATACGGTTGAAGCTAACGAGGCGCTAGGTTTTGAACCTGACCACCGTGATTATGGCGTAGGAGCCCAAATCCTGCGATCGCTAAATGTTAGCAAGCTTCGCCTCATGACCAATAATCCCGTTAAGCGAGTGGGGCTTAAAAGCTTTGGACTTGAGATGGTAGAACGCGTACCCCTTGAAGTTGGGGCCTATCCCGAAAACGTGCGCTACCTGAAGACCAAGCGAGACAAGATGGGGCACGATTTAAAGCTCGATGAGCTCGATCCTCACAGCCCGAAATATCTGGAGAGTATTGTTAAAGAGTCATAAGTAATGAGTGAGGAGTAATAAGTGATGAGTGATGAGTGAAATTACGGTAAGCTAGTCCTGACGATCAACTCTGTGAAACGCTGCGCTATCTTTGTGCAACTCCGTGAAATAGCCCACCAATCTCAGATAATATAAGCTCATTCGCTATCCTTCAAACTATCTTGAGTAGCAGTTTCCGAGCCAGCAGTCTTCGCATCGGGATTTATCTGTTCGGATGAAACCTCTTCTGTTTCCATCACCTCACCGACATTTTCCTCCGGAAGGATGCGCCTGTTAAATATCAGAAGTGAAATAATGGCCGTACTGATAGCAATATCTGCGACATTAAAAATGTACGGAAAAACGGGATACCCGCTTATGGTAAGATTGAAGTGAATAAAGTCTATGACGTGTCCATCCAATATACCGCCGTAGGATTCAATTTTGGCCATTACCAGGCGGTCGATGATATTTCCGAAAGCGCCTCCCAAAACGAGTCCCATGCAAAACAAATAGCCTTTGTTGGCACGATGCATGGTGTTCAGGATGTACGCAAATATGCCGATGGTAGCAATTATCGCAATTACGCTGATCACCGGTGTTGAAAACCAGTCCATTCCCAGGGCCATACCCGGATTCCTGGTATAGTGAAATGCCAGCCAGCCCGGTATGATCTCCATATTCTGTATGGATGGAGTCGTTCGAACCAGCTGTTTGGTAATCTGATCCAAAATAACAATTACCAGCGCAGGCGAGATTAGTACGAAAAGTTTGTCTCGGTTCAAGGAAATAGAAATCTAATCGTTGTGACCTATCTTAGCTTATCGGCGTTTTAGTTTAGCTTCGATGCTGAGCTGGGTATGGGGAACAGCTTCCAGTCGTCCTTTGGAAATCTTCTTGCCTGTTACCTTGCAAACACCGTAGGTTTTGTTATCAATACGCTTCAATGCATCATCAAGATAGCGGACAAATTTTCTGGTCCGGTTATACAGCATGTAGGTTTTTTCACGCTCCTGGGCATCGGTTCCTGCGTCTGCCATGTGAAAGGAGTACGCCGATTCATCATTGGCATTTTCCATACTGTCTCTCAAAGAATTCTGCAGCGATTCGAGCTCCTTTTGGGCCTCGTCTCGTTTATTTATGATGATGTCTCGGAAATACTGCAATTCTTCATCATTATAAGGGGAAACTCGTTCCTGCTTTTTATCCTTTTCTTTGTTCTCTGAAGAAGCCATAATAGCACTCTTATTTTTAATTGGGGTTTCTTCGAATGGAAATGGTGCAGTCTTTATCACCTATTTCCCAGGTTTTCACGAAATCTGAAACATCCAGTTTCGAAGGGGTAATATCTTCAGCCAATGTTTCACTCTTAATATAGTCATTCATTGACTCAACAGCCTCCTCTAATTGGTTCGATCCGTTAAATCCTATTGCAATTCTATCTACAACATCGAAATCTGCTTCTTTACGCATATTCTGAATTCGGTTCACGAATTCGCGCGCCAACCCTTCCTGTACCAGCTTTGTGGTAAGTTCGGTATCCAGCGCTACGCTTAATCCTTTTTCGGTTTCCACTTCCCAGCCTTCAAGCCCTACCCTGTTGATTTCAAGAGCATCGCTGCCCAGCTTAACCGTACCCTGTTCGCCAAGATCCAGCTCAATGGAACCGGTGTTTTCGTACTCCGTAATTTCTTCGGTAGTGAGATCTCTGATCTTTGCAGCCACGGGTTTCATCTTGTCGCCCAGTTTTTTACCCAATACCGGGTAATTAGGCTTGGCTGATTTTCTCACAATACCGGAATCATCGTCTACGAATTCAATATCCTTAACATTTACCTCATCCAGAATAATATCCTCCATGGATTCAATAGCCTGCCGTTCTTCTTCGTCATCTACGGGCAGGATAATCCGTGAAAGCGGCTGCCGTACATTGATCTCTATCTTATTGCGGAGACTCAGCACCATGGATGAAATCTGCCGCGCCAGCTCCATGCGATATTCCAAAGGCTTGTCAATGGCCGTCTCTTCAACCGTAGGATAAAATGAAATGTGCACCGACTCTTCGTCTTTGTCGGTTACATCATTCAGCTTCTGGAACAGCCACTCACCTAAAAACGGTGCTATGGGACTGATCAACTTCGATAGATCGGTCAGGCATTCATAAAGGGTCTGATAGGCAGCCGTCTTATCAAGGCTTTTGCCTTCTTTCCAGAAACGGCGCCTGTTTCTTCGCACATACCAGTTGCTCAATTCCTCGACAAATGCTTCCACTTCACGCGCCGCCTTGGTGGGTTCGTATTCATCAAGAAATTCATCCACCAGCTTCACGGTAGTATTGCTCTTCGAAATAATCCAGCGGTCCATTTCATGACGGTCGTTTACCGGGATCGGAGTCCCTGAATAGGTAAAGCCGTCAATATTGGCATACAT
Organism: Halalkalibaculum sp.; assembly: GCA_035269475.1. GTDB lineage: Bacteria > Bacteroidota > Rhodothermia > Balneolales > Balneolaceae > Halalkalibaculum. The sequence continues at coordinate 2,463 of DATFJD010000116.1, read as the reverse complement.
CGCAAAGAAGGAGTATGTGTTCACAATCGTGTTAAAAAACTTGCGCTGCGTATCCTGCAGGCCATCTTCACTGAACCGTAGATTCTCCCAGGGCGATGAGTTGCTCATCATATACCAGCGAACGGTATCGGCACCATACTTCTGGATCACCTCAAAAGGGTCGACGGTATTGCCTTTCGACTTGCTCATCTTCTCACCATTCTCATCGAGCACCAGTCCGTTGGATACCACATTTTTGTAGGCCGGCTCATCGAATAGCATAGTTCCAAGGGCGTGCAGGGTATAAAACCAGCCTCGAGTCTGATCGACCCCTTCTGCAATAAAGTCGGCAGGAAAGTTGGTTTTAAAGCGGTCTTTATTTTCAAATGGATAGTGCCACTGGGCAAAAGGCATGGATCCGGAGTCAAACCAGACATCGAGCAAATCGGGGATGCGGCGCATGGTGCCTCCGTTCGGGCCTTCCCAGGTAATATCGTCAATATAAGGACGGTGCATATCTATCTTTTCATCGTCGGGCAGGCCGGCTTTTTTCTTAAGCTCTTCCAGGCTGCCTACGACCTCAACATATTCAGGGTCTTCATCGCTTACCCAAAGGGGCATGGGCGTACCCCAGTAACGCTGTCGAGAAACCGCCCAGTCAACGTTGTTTTCCAGCCAGGTGCCAAAACGCCCGGTCCCGGTACTTTCCGGCTTCCAGTTAATATCAGCATTGTACTTCACCATCTTATCCTTTACATCGGTAGTACGGATGAACCACGATTCTACCGGGTAGGACATCAACGGCGTGCCTTTGCGCCAGTCAAAGGGATAGTTGTGCACATACGTTTCGTGCTTGTACATCAGGTGCTTGTCTTTGATGGCACGGGAAATCTCCTTATCGGCATCTTTGAACCACTGCCCTTCAAAGTCAGGCGCGGCATTGGTGAATTTACCGTCCTGGTCAATAGGGTTGAACATCGGGATGTCAGCTTCTTTGCACGACTTGAAGTCATCGGCACCAAAAGCTGGAGCCGTATGTACTACGCCGGTTCCTTCGTCGGTCGTTACATAATCTGCCGAAATCACCCGCCATGCATCGTCCTCATCATATTCATCCAGCGCATATTTGAAAACCGGTTCATAGGTCCAGCCGATCAGATCTTCTCCTTTATACTCTTCTACAATCTCAAACTCATGATCCAAAACCTCTTCAATGCAGTCTTTGGCCATGATATAAAACTCCGTACGGTCGCCCTCAGAAATTTTGATTTTGGCATAATCTATATTTGGATTGACCGCGAGCGCCATATTTGAAACAATGGTCCAAGGGGTCGTGGTCCAGGCGAGGAAATAGACATCCTCAGCCATGCGCAGCTTGAACTTTACAAAAATGGAAGGATCCTGCGTCTCCTCATAGCCCAGGCTAACCTCATGTGAAGAGAGCACCGTGCCGCTGCCCGGCGAATACCACTGTATCTTATACCCTTTGTATATCAGTCCCTTTTCGTAAAGGGTTTTAAAGGCCCACCAAATCGATTCTATATAATCATTTTCAAAGGTAACGTAGGGATCATCAAGGTCTACCCAGTAGGCCATCCTTTTGGTTAGCTTATCCCAGAGATCCTTGTACTTGAGGACGCTGCTGCGGCATTTGTCATTGTATTCGGCCATGCCGTAATCTTCGACCTGCTCCCGGCCTTCCAGCCCCAGCTCTTTTTCCACTTCAATTTCCACAGGCAACCCGTGCGTATCCCATCCTGCTTTTCGTTCTACACGGAAACCTTTCAATGTCTTGTAACGGCAAAACATATCCTTTACCGTACGCGACATTACATGGTGAATTCCCGGCTTGCCGTTTGCCGTAGGAGGCCCCTCATAAAAAGTAAAGGGAATGCCCTCCTCGCGCGTGGTCAGGCTCTTTTTAAATATCTGGTGCTCTTTCCACCACTTCAGGGTTTCCACCTCAAGTTTGGAAAAATTTAGCTGTTTTACTTCTTCAAACTGTTTACTCATAAAGGCCGGTTGGTGCTTATTTGGCTTTTAAAAACTCAAAATATACGAATTTTTAAAAACTAATTTGTACCCGTAAGACGAAATTAAATTTAAAACGTTGTGATAAATGAGCGCTAAAGATACAAGTCTTTATACATCAATTCACATTATTCAGGTGATTTTAATATAGAGTGCCCACAACAAAGAGTTCAAAGAACTAATGAGTAAGGAGTAGAAGTGATAAGTAAAAAGTAAAAAGTAGAAAGTAGAAAGTTGATAGTAGGTAGTAAGTAGTAAGCCAGCATCTACAGTCTACGAAGCTTCAGCGCAGTAGACCTGCATCTTGCATCCTGTATCCTGTATCCTGAATCCTGAATCCTGAATAAACTCTTCAATTTTTATTATTTTTGTCAGCAAAATTAAATTACAGTTATAAACCGATTATGCTCGATAAAGAGATAACCAAAGATAATCCGTATAAACTCTGTTTCG
>DATFJD010000115.1:0-5626 GCA_035269475.1 Halalkalibaculum sp. | reverse complement strand
CACCAGGCTTCTGAGCGATCGATTGCCGGTAATGAGCGTTCCCATGGGATATTCCATTCCACCGTCGCCCCCCTGTATGACACTGAATTTTTTGTATGGGTACTTGCCAAAGTTTTCACTCATATACTGAAAGGCTTGTGCGGTATACTCAGGCAGCTGTTCCCAGTTTGCCAGCAGTTCTGCCTGCCTGTTATTATCGGCATTGATGGCCACCGGATTTTTCTGATAGAAGAAATGCAGCATAGGTCCGTTTGGAACCTGTTTGGTAGTGTGCACATAATCAGGATCCGCACCCCACATGAAATCATGTACGTCTTCAGCTTTCCACCTCCAGGTCAGCTTCTCTGAATCCGGCCGATCTACTTCTGAGCCTTCTTTCTCGTATCCATGGCCTATTTGTTGGGGGTTTTGCAGGTGTCCCGTACTGCCGATTACATAAGAGGAATCGATGGTAATATTTACTTCAAAGTCGCCCCAAACCCCGTGAAATTCACGTCCAATATAAGGATTGGGGTGCCAGCCATCGTCATCATATTCTGACATTTTCGGATACCACTGGCTCATTGAAAATTCAACGCCTTCTGCATTGGCCCATCCCGAGCGGCGTATCTGCCGTGGTACCTGGCTGTTAAACTCCATCTGAAATACCGTTTTCTTTCCGGGTAGGATGGGTTTGTTTAGGGTTACCTCAAGGATGGTTCCATCGACTTTGTACTCAACCGCTTTGCCGTCTTGTGTCAGAGAATTGATTTTGTGGTATCCTATTTCATCCTCCGGCAGCTGGTAAATGCGGTCTCTCACTCTTCTGTCGGGGTCCTGTATGGTGCGTGACCTGACATCCATCATGCTTTTAGGCTGAAAAGCATTAAAATAGAGATGGTAGAATACCCGCTTTAGCGTGTCGGGTGAATTGTTGTGATAGGTCAACTTCTGTGATCCCGTGAACCGGTGATTCTCGGCATCAACATTGATATCCATCTCATACTCTGCCCGCTGCTGCCAATAGTCACTGTCTTGGGCATGGCCTGATGAAATAAACAGGAAAGAAATGAGAAGTATAAACAGTATTTTAAGCTTCATAACAAACTAGTAGGTTTGGATTTAATAGTTGGAAATGGATTGTTGCCGGACTTTTGAATGCCGCAAGTGTATAACTATTTGTGTTACCATAAAAATCAGATAAATCTGCGATCAAAAACTGTTTCTGCTTGCAAATGCACGGCTGAGCGTTGCTTCATCAATAAACTCCAGCTCCGTACCCATCGGAATACCGTAGGCAATTCTGGTGACTTCAATCTCGTCAAAGGGTTTCAGGAGTTTGTTGATATAGTAAGAGGTCGCTTCCCCTTCTGAATCGGGGTTTAGGGCAAGTATCACCTCGTGGATGGGATCATCTTCGTTGTTGACCCGCGCCATCAGTTCTTTGATGCGGACGTCATCCGGCCCAATATTATCAAGAGGCGATATGGCACCTCCCAAAACGTGGTACTTGCCTTTGAATTCGTTGGTTTTTTCGATGAGGAAAACGTCCTGTGACTCTTCTACCACGCAGATTTTGGAGCCGTCGCGTTTTACGTTTTCACAGATGGAACAGGGATCGTTGTCGCTGATTACACCACAGATCGAACAGCGTGTAATAGATTTTTTAAGGTTAACCAGCGCATCGGCAATCTTGGTAACAAACTCCTCATCCTGCTTTAGAAGATAGAGGGCTATGCGGCGAGCAGACTTTCGTCCGGTTCCGGGCAGTTTGGCCAGCTGTTCAATGGCCTGTTCTAGAATTTCTGAAGTTCCTTGCATAGTATAATTTTAAATTTTGAATGTTTAATTTTGAATTGGTACTCAATTCAAAATTCTCCCGAAGGGATACCTCCGGTAAAAACTTAGCATTCAAAATTTCTAAAGTCCCAGCTTGCTGAGATCCATACCCGGAATACCACCGCCCGGCATCATGCCTTTATAAGCATCCTGCATTTTTTCCTGTGCGGCTTCTTCAGCTTTGTCAAGGGCTTTGTTGACGCCGGCAACCACCAGGTCTTCCAGCATTTCGGCATCTTCCGGATCAATAACGTCCTTATCCAGTTTGATGCTGAGGATTTTACGCTTCCCATTAGCTTTTACTTTAACCATTCCGCCGCCGGCTTCCGCTTCTACTTCAACTTTTTCAAGTTCATCCTGCGCTTCCTGTACTTTCGCTTGCAGTTCGGAAATCTTTCCAAACATATCTGCCATATTTTTCATAATACTATACTGATTGAGTTACTATTCATTACATTAAATCTTGGGTCATCCCGTTTCGCTTTCTGTCCCGGGAAAAGCAATATAATCTAAATCGGTTCTTACTGGTTAAGGTTGTAATCCAGTTCGGCTCCGAAGAGTTCTACCAGTTTCTTGATTTTAGGATCACGTTCCTGTAGCGCTTTGAAGCGCTCGTATGGGCTCATTGATTCCTCGGTATCCTGTTCGGTCTTTTGAACAATGCACTTGAGTCTCAAAAAGATTCCAATTTCATCTTCTAAAACCTTTGCCAACCGCTTTTTATTTTCTTCCAGGATCTTTTTGGCAAAATCGTCACTGCATCTCAGCGTAAGCTCACGGTTTTTCAGTGCAACAGGGTCCATTCGCTGCATCTGAAAGTAGAGCATCTGCTGAACCTTCGAACGCAAAGATTCTACATAAGAGGGCCAGGCTTCCTTGACTTCCCGGAGACTGACGTTCTTGGGTGGTTCTTTAGTGGCAACTTCGTTCTCCGCCGCTATCTTATGTTCGGGCGTACTTTCTGACCCGTTTACAGACGGGTCCGTTTTCTTGCCGTTACCCAGCGAGGGTTCACCGAAGAAGTTATCATAATCTTGGGCCGGCCTTTCTTTTTTGTCGGCATTGTCATTTACAGGGGGCGGTGTCTGCTGCGGATCGCGGGCGCTTCGGCCGGCACCGGTATCGGTTCTGTTTTGGACCTGCGGCGTTTCCGCCTGCCCATTTGTATTTGCCGTTTGTGTATCCCCGTCCCCGTCAGAAGGTTCTTCAGCCGCAGTTGAGGCAGCTGACGACTCTTGATCCGGCTGCGATAACTCGCCGGCCGAGGGTTCGTTGACGCCGATTTCGGCAGCCGGTGGTTCAGTTTCCTTGGTTGAGGCTTGCTGTTTCTTTGAACCGGAAGTGTCGCTTGCCGGTTCGGAAGCCCCGGAATCGGCCTGCTGGCTTATTTGCCCGTTACTGAGCTTTTTTTTTAAATCGTTAAGATCTGCAATCAGCTCATTCAGATTGCGGGTGCGCTCCATATGGATGAGTTTCAGAAGCGTAATCTCGAAGAGTATCTTCGGCTGATGGGCCTCTTTAATTTTAAACTGCGCTTCATTGACAATATGCAGCATGCGCATTAGGTCATCTTCAGAAAAATCGTTTGAAGCGGCCTTATAACGTTTTTTGGTATCTCTGGATGCTTCAACCAAGTGCATCTTTTCTGAATTTCTCGCTACATAGAGATTGCGGATGTGCTCGGTGAGACCGATCATAAACTCCTGGATATCATAACCTTCCTGGAGCAGCTCGTTGATCAGTTCCAGCCCGCTCGCAGAATTGCGCGACTTAACGGCATCCATAAACTGGAACATGCGTTCGTTGCTCACCACATTGAGTGCCCTGAGCAATTCCTCATGCTCAATGTCAGTACCGCAAAATGCAATCGCCTGGTCCATCAGCCCCAGGGCATCCCGCAAGGCGCCGTCAGCTTTTTTTGCGATTACATGCAGGGATTCGTTATCAATATCTATTCCTTCATTGCGGGCTACGGTTTCCAGGCGGGAAACAATTTCGTCGATGCTGATACGCTTGAAATCAAAGCGTTGTACCCGCGACAGAATGGTAGGAAGTACTTTATGCGGTTCCGTGGTAGCAAAAATAAAGATGACATGATCGGGGGGCTCTTCAAGTGTTTTTAGCAGGGCATTAAAGGCCGCCTTGCTGAGCATGTGAACCTCGTCGATGATGTAAATTTTATATCGCCCGTTCTGTGGCGGTATGCGTACCCTTTCCCTCAGATCCCTGATATCGTCAACCCCATTGTTTGAGGCCGCATCAATTTCGATGACATTCAGGGTCTGGTTAAGCGACTCGCCATCCACTTCATCCTCGATGCTGTTTACCGTGCGCGCCAGCACTCTTGCCATGGTCGTTTTGCCGACGCCTCTGGGCCCGCAGAACATATAGGCATGTGCCAGCCGGTTCTGCTTGATGGCATTTTTGAGGGTATCGCTCACATGGTGCTGGGAAACGATATCGTCAAATGTTCGGGGCCGGTATGTACGGGTTAAAGCGCGGTAGTTGTCAGACATCTGGGCTCGATATTGAGCGTTTTTTGTTACCAGTAATCAATTAAATAATGTACAAAAAGTGAAGGCCAATTTCGTAAAGAAATGTAGAAAAACGGACCGGATGAATCAGGTGCCTGCGGTTATTGGCATGATTTAAACTGTTTACATGTCCTCTCCGGATATTAGGTGCCTGTTTCCGGGGATAAAACTTCAGGCCGTTTTTTTCTTTGCCAATAGCTGCCGGGCTGCGGCTTCGTAGGTTTCCCCCTCCTGCAGGGTGATAAACTCCTCATGGCTTAGGCCGTGCTTATTCTTGGCCTTCTCCAAGTCTTCGCGGGCTTCACTCATGCCGTCATCGGCAAGCGGAAAGGTTCCGAAATGCATGCCGATACTGGTTCTGGCACCGATGTCCCTGTGAATCAATACAGCCTCTTCCGGATTTACGTGGATGGGCCGCATAAACCAGCGGGGACGATAGGCGCCAATGGGAATCAGGGCAACATCGATCGGATCGAACTCTGCGCCGATCTTTTTGAAAAATCCGTCATAACCCGTATCACCGGCGAAATAAACCGTAGTTGAAGGGGTCTGTAAAATATAGCCGCACCATAAGGTTTTGTCACGGTCGGAGAGCCCGCGGCCTGAAAAGTGCTGGGCCGGAACCGAAGATATGGAAAGCTTTTTACTGATATCCCTTCTATTCCACCAGTCCATATCCCGGGTTCGTTCAATGCCAAGTTTGTTCAGATATTCGGAGACGCCCAGAGGCGCTATAAATTGAGGGTCGAAGGCATTTTTCAAGGCTCGGACCGAATTCTTATCCAGGTGGTCGTAGTGATTGTGACTGATTAGTACCAGGTCAATTTCGGGTAGATCCTGAAAGCGTATTCCGGGCGGACGCATTCTTTTGGGGCCGATCCATTGAAAAGGACTGGCACGCAAACTCCAGACAGGGTCTGTAAGAATATTCATGCCGTCAATCTGAATTAAAAAAGTGGCATGATTTACAAAGGTGATATGCACGTCCTCGTAACCGTTGCGTGCATGTTTTATAGAGCCGAATTCCGTGTGTTTCTGATGAAGCTTTGTCCAGGTGCCCGGATCCCCGCTGAGTGCCCATTTAATAATATCTTTAAACCCGCGTGCCTTTATACCGTCAAGATTGCTGAAGGTCTTGCCGTCAAAATGCCTGGATTTGGGTCCCCTGTAAGCCGGTGCTTTGATGATGAAATCCACAACGTAGGTTGCGAATATAAGCAGCAATACAGCTGCAAAAAACGAAATTAAAAATACCATGTAATGCTATAGTTGAT
>DATFJD010000114.1:0-4868 GCA_035269475.1 Halalkalibaculum sp. | reverse complement strand
TTTTTCTTTCAGCATGAAGAAGCCTCCGGCAGGGGAAACTGCCTGAATGAGGCGCTTCAGCAGTGCAACAGCTCGCTGGCTTGGTGCCCAAGTTCCCTGGAACAGGTAGATGAAACCCGGTTGAAGGCTGTAATAGCGAGGGTAAAGGAAAATCCGAAGTGCAGTTATTTCATTCAGCAGCTTCAGCTGCCGGAATCACCCGATGAGTGGCTCTCGTATATCGCCCGGCAAACCTGGCATGACGACGCTTCCTTTATCTGGAACCTGGAAGCCATCCCCTCAGAACAACTCTTCTTCAACCCTTACCAGTACCGGCATCACGGGCTGGAGCTGGGTATGCGCCTATTCCTGATGGAATCGGCCAGCTTTGAGCAGGTAGAGAAATTCAGCACCCTTTCCGACAGGGCCGAACCCGTGCCTTTGCCCGGTACTGATAAGAAAGAGATGATCTACTCCTTACTACGCAGCCCCGATCTGGCACCGGGCGTGCGCACTAAGGCCATGAAGCTCTACGAGGAAATCCCTGAGAAGGACACCCCGAAACGTGGTGCCGACTTTCAGAATGAGCAGCTTGCCGAAGCCTTCCACATGAAGCAGGAGGGGCGGCTGGGCTCAGCACTTGAACTGGTGGAGCGGGTTCTTAGCCAGCAGCCGAATCACCCCGAAGCCAAACAGCTGAAAATTCAGATCCTCGAAAAGAAGCGGCGGTTTGTTGAGGCTTCCGAACTGAAGCATGAACTGATAACCGAGCAGAATACCAGGCCTGAAAATGCCGACATCAAAACAAGCCTGATCATACCGACCTCCCTGTACGGCAAGGAAGTGCTTGAACACTGCCTTATTTCGATTTCTGAGCATTGCGACCCTAAAACAACCAAGCTCATCGTCATTGACAATGCCAGCCTCGACGACACACACGATTACCTGGAAGAGCTGAAAGAGAAAGGGTTTTTTAGCTGCGAGATCATTACCAACAATCATAACAAAGGTTTTGCGGCCTCGGTTAACCAAGGGCTGAATGCTGCCACAGGAGATTATGCCTGTGTACTTCATAATGACATCAGCCTGCAAAGCGACGCTGTTTCTGAACTGGAACGTCTGATGGACGAAAACCCGCGGTATGCGGTAATCGGGCCGATGGCAAATAAAACGCTTAACCCGGATCAGTCAACCCGCTACCAGGAAGATTATAGCGAAGAACTGATACGGGCTGAATACCTTGACAGTTTTTGCATGATGATCCGGCTTGAAACCGGCCTGCGAATGGATGAATCATACCAGCTTGCCTTCTACGAGGATATTGACTTGTGTTTTGAAGCCCGCAACAGCGGCCACAGGGTAGGCATTGCCTCCGAAGTGGCCGTTGATCATCATTATGGAACCACTACCTTTGGGTTGAACCTCGATACCGAAAGCGAGCAGTACTGGAAAAACGTAGCCTATTTTAATGAGAAGTGGGGCATTGAAGTCTATTCAGAGGAAGAGCTTAAATCTAAAAGCCGTTTCGACCAGCTCCTGGCCATTGACCGGCTGGTGAACCCTCTATTTCCTGAAGAGTCACTCCGGTCTTACTTTAACGAGCTTTTTACCGACGAGCTGAAAACAGAAATGATGCAGGCCGAGCATGACCCCGATACGCTTTGCGAGCTGGTGCACCTGATGATGGTGATGGAGGAGAGAGAGCTCATGAGACGACTGGAAGACCGGCTGGACAATGTTGACCTGCCAACTTCTCTTATCTACCAGCTGGTTCGCTTTTACTATTACCGGAATATCTTTTCACGCTGCCGGCACTACCTGGATAAGCTCAAGGCCGAACAGCAGTCACTGCAGTCTGAACTGTATAAGCTTCAGATGATGGTAGCCGACAAGGAGTTTAAGGAGGCCATACCCAAGCTTAAGGAGTTGCTTGACAAAGCACCTTCAAACCCCGCCCTGTATAAACTGGCAGGTGACATCCACCGTTTTGAAGGCAACCCGGAGGAAGCCGAGTCGTTCTACAGTATTGCCGCCCAGATCAATCCGTTTGAATATTCGGAAACCGGCGAGACAGAGTTCAAAATTAAAAGCTGAGTCCTTATTAAATGCTAGCCCTGCGGCATCATAGCTTCAAGGGCACTCAGCAGGCTCTTGAGATTTTCAACCTTATCCTCTTTTTCTAGTCGGGAATAGCTCTGTACAAGATTGCGTATGCAACGAGCCAGAATTTCATATGGCTGGGCGGTATCAAAATGCTCGCTTTTAGGCTCAACACCGTTCTGTTTCAGAAAGAAATAGCACTGGTTATAGGTCACTGTTTTGCCCCTGTCGAAAGGATCAATGAGCACCTCATCAAGCTCGCCCTTGTATTTCAGCATAAAATGAATGGGCATATTCACACCGACAAACGGCAGATCAAGGCGGCGCGCCAGAAATAGTACAATCAAGCCCAATGAAATTGGCAGCCCCTGCCGGCGGTCTATGACACGGTGCAGGTAGGAATTGTCCGGATTATAATAGTCAACATTACTGCCCCTGAAGCTCAGCTCGTCGAAAACAAAATCGAGCAGTATATGCATTTTCTTGCTGTCATCCAGCTGGTACCTCAGGTCATCACTTACCATGTCGGCAAAGCGGTCAAGCTTACGTTTATACTCTTGCTCTCTTAAAGTGGGGTTTTCAAACCTTGCCAGGATAAATACTGCATCCTCAAGCTGCTTAAGGTTCCCAAGCCCATTCTCAAGGACATCCATAAAGTCTTCCTGAAGACTGCCGTAGGTAATCCACTGAATAATATCATTGATCAGTTCGCGCTCCTCGTCGTCCTTACTCTGACTCTTTTGTTCATCCAGAAGAGGCACAGCCTGCTCGCCAAGCTCAAACAGCCTGTTTTTGACATTGGTCTTAACATAAGGATCAGGATCCTCAAGCAAGTAAATAAGGGATTCTATTTCCGTTTTAGTTGGCATTACATTCTATGCTATAGGTTGTATTTTTTGCATCACCGCATTACAACAGCTATTTCCTGAGTATCGTGCGAATTAAATTAGGAAATTTATTTTCAAATTCTCCATTAAAGTATTTTTATTATAAGGCTTTCTATAACGTATATTACGCCGCGTCAATTATATTATACTTAACAGTAGATCCGCTTCAGTTACTCATCTGCCGGATTGTTCATCACAAAAGCCATTATAATCATGAAACTAAATGTTACCTCCGAAACAGGAAAACTCAAGGGCGTTATTGTTCATACGCCGGGAAATGAGGTTTCTCTGGTTAATCCCGAGCATAAAGATGAGCTCCTGTTCGATGATATAATCTTTGAAGAAGATGCCCGGCAGGAACATCTCGATATGCTGGATATTTTCAAAACGGCAATGCCTTCCGATGGGCAAATTCTGGAAATTACCGACCTGTTCCTTGAAATGCTTCAGCTGGAAGAAGCAAGAGAATATTTTATCGACAGTCTGGTGGAAAAACTGCCGGAACTGAATCTGTACATCGTTAAACAGGAATTATTGGACCTGAGCCCCAAGGCTCTCTTACGTTTTGTAATAGAAGGTTCCGCATCAGCAGGAAAATTCACGCTCAGCCCCACACCCAACCTGCTGTTTACCCGCGACCTTGCAGCGATGGTCGGTGAGAATGTGCTAATTTCGAAACCGGCTAAAAAGGCCCGATACAGAGAAGCTTTGCTTATGGAGGCTCTTGTACGCTTTCACCCCATGTTTGAGGAAACCAATAAACATGTTATCCCCATAGCCGACCAGGCTTCCATTGAAGGAGGCGACGTGCTTGTAGCCTCAGAGAACCTTGTAATCATAGGGATGAGCGAGCGGACCTCATTCAGCGGGCTGATGACGGCTTCAAAAGGGCTTCTTGAGAGCGGCGTAGAGACGGTGCTGGCGGTAGATATACCCAAACAGCGGTCTTCCATGCATCTCGACACCATTTTTACTTTTGCCAGTGAAGACGAGTGTATCGTTTTTCCCCCCGCCATTACGGAAAGAAAGAATAACATTGTAGCGATGACATATAACAACGGTTCTATAACAAGCGAGACCCTGCCGTCTCTTAAATATGCGCTGGAAGAACTAATGGAGCGTGAATTTACGTTCATCAAGTGCGGAGGTGAAGACAGAACCCGTCAATTTCGTGAACAATGGACGGACGGTGCGAACGTTTTTGCCCTTGCTCCCGGTATTATTGTTGGATATGAGCGAAACACCGGAACATTCCGCATGCTGGAAGAACATGGATATACTGTTATGAACCAGTTCGATTTTATTGACACATACAAAGACCGGGAATTTGAACCGGGCGATGAAAAGATTGCTATTACCTTTCTGGGTCATGAGCTGTGCCGGGGACGAGGCGGAGCCCGTTGTATGACCATGCCCATTGCAAGGACAAACCCCTAAACTCAAAGATACATTGAGCGAAATAGAGAAACCTACCAGGTGGCCAAAAGAGTATTTTGAAGTAACTGATCAATCTGATCAGAAGGACCGAATACCGGATCAGCCCAAAGAGTTCGATACCAAGACCATTTTGAAGCATCTTGGCCTCTTTATCCTGACTTTTGCCTCCGTTAGCCTGGTTGGTGCCGGTTTTGTCGGATTTTCCGGTTCTCTTTTCCCGTTCCTTATGCCGGATACCGTTGACCTGCTCAGAGGCGTTCTTTTTGCAAGCCTGCTGCTGGGTTTTCTGGGCGTGCACGAATTCGGACATTTTTTTGCAGCCCAGTATCATAAGATCAAGGTAACTCTTCCCTATTTTATCCCCATTCCCTTGGGTATAGGTACCATGGGGGCCGTGATCCGCATCAAGCAAAAGATCAATGACACCAAAAAGATGTTCGATATTGGTGTAGCAGGGCCGCTGGC
>DATFJD010000113.1:0-3169 GCA_035269475.1 Halalkalibaculum sp. | reverse complement strand
TTACAGATGTCTGCCACCAAGCATGTTTCCCTGAAAGACCTAGAATGCCTATCTATAATCTTCGACATTCCTGTGGTTGCTGGATGCTTGAGAATGGAATGTCAGTAATGTTTGTCAAGCAACAATTTGGTCACTCATCTTTAGATCAGGTTCTTGAATATGCTCAGTTAACCAACCTTGGATTTGAATCTGAAATAAACAGATTTAAACAAAATGTGTATTAAAATTAGCAGTTAGGGTAATATAAGGGTAATAAAGAATACATATAGTTACCCATTTTTACTCGTTAAAGTCTATAATAAGTACTTTTTAAATATATTTGCTATTGTTCGGAGCAATGGCAAAAGGATTCATACAATTACTTTTTAGAATTCTTCGGCTGACGAATGCTTAATCAGCAAAAATAATATCAATCTGAAGTTGCCGGCACTTAAATTTTAAAAATTGAAAAAACGAGGCTATCTACAATTATTATTCAATGATTTTTGTTAGCTATGCTAAGGTATTACTTTTAATAAACTTAAATATGTCCTTTTAATATATTTGATTTCCTTAAATCATTAGATGCACCCTAAACTTTTAAATGTTGAAGATCATGGAAGATGTAAAAACCGGTTTTTCTAAACACAGCAGCTCCTACCTTTTGATTCCCCTCCTACTGCTTTTTCTATTGCTAACGACCACTGGTGTCAATGCACAAGATCTTGATGTACCCTATGTACCCACCCCCGAAAAAGTGGTTGAGAGAATGCTTGACCTGGCGGATGTAAATTCCGGTGATTATGTCATTGACCTGGGCTCAGGCGACGGCAGGATAGTCATTGCAGCTGCAAAAAGGGGCGCAACCGGGCACGGCATAGACCTTGACCCCCAGCGTGTTTCGGAAGCAAGAACAAATGCCGCCAAAGCCAATGTTGAAGACCGGGTCATGTTTATGAAAGCAAACATCTTCAATACCGATTTCAGCAATGCATCGGTCATAACCATGTATCTGCTGCCAACGGTAAATGAAAAGCTCCGTCCCGTACTGCTGGATGAACTGGAACCGGGAACCCGGGTCGTCTCTCACAGCTTCGATATGGATGAGTGGGAAGCCGATAAAGAAGTTATCGTTACCGATGACCAAGGGTCAGGAACTCATGATATTTATTTCTGGGTGATCCCGGCAAAGGTAGAAGGCAGCTGGAACTGGCAAACAGAGGAAAGGAATTTTTATATGACCATCGACCAGGAATTTCAGAAAATCAGCGTAAAACTTTCCGATTCGCAAGGTAATAATTATCGTGTCGAATCTGCGGATCTGCGTGGGAAGCGCCTTAATATCCGTGCCACCAATGGTGGCGAGCGATACATTCTGAGCGGCCGTGTGGAGGGAAATGAAATAATCGGTGTTCAGCAACACCACAATGCCAAAGAAAAGAGCTTTTCAAACTGGAGGGCCGGCAAATAATGGCAATAGCAATAAATATAACTTTATTGCGAACCGGACCTGCATTGCATGGATAATAAAACGACGGGCCATCCCCTAAAGACCTTCAACAACCTGAGTGTTGTTGCTGTCATCATAGGCATTGTCATCGGTATAGGCATTTTCCGCCTTCCGCCCCTGGTGGCCCAGCAGGCTACCAGTGACCTGCAGTTTATCAGCTATTGGATAGCCGGCGGGTTTATATCTCTGCTAGGCGCTTTGTGCTACGCCGAACTGGCGGCGCTCAAACCTGATACGGGTGGGGAGTACTATTTTCTGAATGAGGCCTACGGCTCTTTCCCCGCATTTATCTTCTCCTGGGGAAGGATGACCGTTATTCAAACCGGATCCATCGCCTTGGCGGCTTTTATACTTGGAGACTATGCCACCCTGCTGCTTGATCTTGGCCCTTACAGTTCATCTATCTATGCCGCAGGAGCTATCATCATTATAACCGGACTAAACCTTTATGGTACCGCAGAATCGCGGGGCGTCCAGAATATCCTGGCCTCAGCCATTGTGTTGCTGTTAATTGGATTGGGACTCGCAAGCTTTTTCACGGCCGGTTCAGGGCAACCTCCGGCGACCAACCAGGTATGGAGCTTCCCTTCTACCGAGGCGGCCGGATCCGCGATGATCTTCGTGCTGCTGACCTATGGAGGATGGAATGAAGCAGCCTACCTCTCGGCAGAGATTAAAGGTGTCAAAAAAAACATGGCTACGGTACTCACAGCAGGCATTATTCTCATCACCGCAATCTATGTGCTTGTAAACAGTGCCTACATACACATACTGGGACTTGAAGCCTTACAGAATGCCGATACGGTAGGGTCCAATTTTACGGAGGAAATCCTGGGGCCCGGCGGAGCTGTCTTTGTTACCATCATAGTAATACTGGCCTCACTGTCTACCACCAATGCAACCGTGATTACAGGGGCCCGGACCAATTACGCTTTGGGAAGGGATTTTAAGGTTTTACGCTTCCTGGATGGGTGGCATAAAGAGAGAAACACCCCCTTCAATGCACTGCTGGTTCAGGGTGCCATCGCCCTATTACTGGTTCTGCTGGGAACCTTTACCGAGGAAGCCGTAGCCACAATGGTGGATTATACGGCCCCGGTATTCTGGCTTTTCCTTTTCCTATCTACCATGTCTATTTTTGTATTCCGTTATCAATACGATAAGAGTGAGCTTCCCTATAAAGTGCCTTTATACCCGCTCACTCCTATTCTATTCTTACTGGCCTGCGCATATATGCTCTATTCCAGCCTGGCTTTTACCGGGCCCGGAGCGCTATTCGGTGTCGGGATATTGTGCCTGGGTATACCGGTACTGATGATAGAATACTACAGGGAGAGTAAATAACCACAGCTGGGTATAGTGATGCTAAATTTGCAAGATCATCTTATTTCTCGCGGAGTTCCGCAAAGTTTGACGCGAAGTATCGCAGAGGCTCAATTTCAGCGCAACTCTGCGACCTCATCTGCGAAACTCTGCGAGAAATCAATTAGATATACTTTCCTCCGCTCTGTCAAAAAGTTTGGAACACCTCCGGTAAAAAATACTATGGCAGAAGAAAATGCGTTTTTCGCATATACAACTGAATTACCAGTTTGATCAGATCGACTATTTCATCTTTTGCATATATAGAACTATACTAGCAAAGACTGTTCAACTAAAATTATTTCTTATGAATGCTCT
>DATFJD010000112.1:0-2224 GCA_035269475.1 Halalkalibaculum sp. | reverse complement strand
GTCGGCTGCACCATTGCTTTAAGAGAAAATGGAAGCAGTAGCAGGATCGACCTGTAGAAAGGCATTCCGGCTTTCCCTTAATACTGCCTCCTCTATAAGAAATTAAGATGAATCAAAGCGGTATGGAAATGGATATCGCATTGGCAGAAAAGCTCAGGTTGTCAATTAAGTTGAATACTTTTTCATTATGAGACTTATTCAGTCCATAAAGTATCCCATCGAATAACAAAAGAAATCCGCCCTGTACTATAAGTGAGGGTCCGTAGCCAAGCAGCCTGTTGTTATCTTTTCTGATACCTCTTTCCCACATAAAAGCTCCGGCGGCTATATAGCCCACATCAAGTCCGATATTCAGCAACAGAATATTCTCTATTGATCTTGCCTCATCAATGCTTTGCATTAGATTAAAAGCCGCAGGGTCTGCTTGCAGGTATTGATAGTATGCAACCGCTCCAATAGAAATGTTGACCAGGTTCCAGGCAGCATTCATCTGGTGAAAATATTTGGTCTTTCCCCCTGTTCTAAAATATCCATAACTGCCGACGGCAATATTGCCCAGCGCCCACCCCGTCAATACCAGCATTCCTGTTTTGTTAAGATCCAGGCGCTCCCGGTTATACTGCACCAGTTCATCGGATAGGCCC
This sequence comes from Halalkalibaculum sp., assembly GCA_035269475.1. Taxonomy (GTDB): domain Bacteria; phylum Bacteroidota; class Rhodothermia; order Balneolales; family Balneolaceae; genus Halalkalibaculum. The sequence goes on along the minus strand of DATFJD010000112.1, from coordinate 1,580 downwards.
TGCGCAAAGGTTTCCGATGTGAGAAAGAATACTGCGGAAATTGCTGCGAGAAGGAGGAGCCCTTTTTGTGTAGCAGTGGCAACGTGTGACTTGTATTCCATAAGAATCAACCTGTATTCATGTCAAGTATCTGTGAGTCGGCAATGGTATATACTTTTTCTCCTTTCCTGGGTTCTATAACGTGTGTACCGGTAAACTGCCCGAAGGCCGGTAGAATTCCCTGTTCGTGGCCAAAGTAGAAACAGGGAAGCTTCATCGATTGCCTGCCTTTACCCTTGAGCTGTACCGCGGGATGGATGTGGCCGCTTAATATATAGTGATTTGTTATATCTTTGTCAGCACCTATTTCATTGAGATCATGAATAAGCAGAAATGAATCTATGGTCACTCTTTTGAAGAGGTTGATACGGGAGGAGTGGTAGGCCGAGCTTGGAAGTATGTCATGATTGCCGATAACCAGGCTGACTTCAAGCTTTGGCTGTTTTTTTCTCCAGCTTTGAAACTGTTCCCACTCTTTATTGGCCCGGCTATGAAACAGGTCGCCCAAAATTATGAGATGTTCAGGTTCAACTTCCTGAATCAGCTCATCCATTCTGTCTATATTGGAAGTGTTGACCCTTCCGGGAACGGGTATGCCATGTTTTCTGAAATGTCCCGATTTGCCAATGTGAAGGTCGGCGATCATTAAAATCTTTTTCTTTTGCCAGTAGATCGCCTTTTGGGGAAGCAGCCAGAATCGGCAATGGTTTAAATTTATTGCTTTGGCATTTTTTATCATAGCAGAGAAAAGTATGAAGTGATACAAGCTGATTCAATAACTGCTTTTTGCCACAGATTTACGCAGATGTATTTTAATTGTCCTATTATAAGGAAATCTTCTGCATTGCGATTACTATTATAGTCTTTTCAGTTTTTTTATCTGTGCTGATCTGTGGCTAAAATTAGCTAAACATGCTTCTCAAGCTGCACCTGCATTTTCCGGATGCGGTCTACCAGTTTCTCCGAGCTGAGCCGCTCTCTCAGCCGGTCAACCATGATCGGGAACGCAAAAGGAGTGAAGCGTTCAGGATAATTAAAGTTTATTTTCTGACTCTGAATACGCCTTAAAGATTTTCGAAGCCGCACTTCATCGAGTTGGTAAGAAAGAACCTCATCGTAGGCTTGTTGCAGCAGCAGGTTATCGGGCTCGTACTCATCAAAGACGTCAAAAAAGAGTCCGGATGACATCTGGAGGTGCCTGCTGGCTTTCTTCTGTCCGGGAAAGCCCTGGAAGATTAAACCGGAAATCTGACAAATTTCACGGAACCGGTGTTTAGCAATTTCGGTGTCGTTCAAGCTGGAAAATATATCCTCGACAAGTTTACTATCTGAAAACAGGTCGTTTTCCAGAGCTTCTTCAATGGGAATTTCTTTATCCGACAGCAATTCAAACCCGTAATCATTCATTGCAATGGAAAAGGTAATCGGAAGCACCTTGGAAATGCGATAGGCCAGCAGGGCTGACATACCTTCATGCACATACCGGCCTTCAAAAGGATAGATGAAGACGTGACATCCTTCATTGGAGTAGGTTTTCTCAA
>DATFJD010000111.1:0-7635 GCA_035269475.1 Halalkalibaculum sp. | reverse complement strand
CTTCCGACATCTCTGATATCACTGTATACCTCACGTTTAGGGAGGTAAGTCTGATCTAAAATTCGCAAATGATCTTCTCGCCATTCGATTGATTGGATAGCGGCGTCAGTATCTGTTTCAGTGTCATTCCCCATAAAAGCTGTTTCTTATTTATTGTGTTTATAGATTCTTATAGCTCATTATCGAATTTACTAGAATACCATATTGCTCTTAAAAAGCTACCTTCCAGTATCCTGCATCTTGCATCCTGAAATCTATCTAATACCCTTCCACCGTACCCTCGCCCCTGGGATCGGCTGCCCCATGCCTGGTGTTATCCTCGCCAATATAAATAATATGTCCCCTTCCTACCGTAGGCCGTACCTCCAACTCATGGCCTTTGGCTTCAAGAAGTTCCCGAGTATCAGGGCTAATTCCAAATGCTTCATAATAAAGCTTGTCGGGCATCCACTGGTGATGAAAACGGGGCGCCGAAATAGCCTCCTGAGCATTCATGCCGAAAACAGCCATATTCAAGAAGCTCATAAAAGTTGCCGTAATTATGCGTGGACCACCTGCGGATCCGAGCACCATGCGAACGTTACCCTCTTTGGTCACAATGGCCGGTGACATGCTGCTCAGCATTCTTTTGCCGGGCTCTACGGCGTTGGCCTCGCCCTGTATCAAACCGAACATGTTGGGTTCACCCGGCTTTGCGGTGAAGTCATCCATTTCGTTGTTCAGAAGGAAACCTGCTCCACCTACACTAACATGGCTGCCGAAAGAACCGTTTAGTGTGGTTGTTACGGCTGCGGCATTACCTTCATCATCCACAATGGAAAAGTGTGTTGTCTCCGCCGATTCTGAAAAAGATGGAATAGTACCATGATCCAGTTCCCTGCTGGGGCTTGCCTTTTCCCAGCTAAAGCTCTCCATGCGGTTATTGTTATATGATTCGCTTAGAAGAGTATCTCTCGGGATATTCACAAAGTCCGGATCACCCAGGAAATAGGCACGGTCTGCAAAAGCCCTGCGCATGGTTTCGGTTAAAAGATGGATGTACTTAGCTGAATTAAAACCCAGCTCTTTTAGGTCATAGCCGGCCAGCATACTCATGATCTGTGCTATGGCTATACTGCCGCTGCTGGGTGGAGGCATGATTGAAAGTTCATAGCCCCGGTACTGCGCTTTTACAGGCTGGCGCCAGACGCTTTCGTATTCGCTTAGATCTTTATAGGTAATAAGCCCATCCTGCTTTTGCATCTCGCTGACTATCAAATCTGCCGTTTTACCGGAATAGAAACCTTGCCTTCCCCTAACAGATATCCGTTCGAGCGTCTCTGCCAGGTCTTTTTGTACAAAAAGGTCACCTTCTTCAAAGTGCTCCCCGGATGTTTTGGTGAAATACATTGCGGAGGATTCATAATTTTTAAAATCGTCGGCATGTGCATTCAGGTCCTCCGCTTGCAGCCATGAAAGCTGAAATCCCTCACGGGCCAGTTTAATAGCCGGCATCATTACCGTTTCCAAAGGCAGGTTTCCGTATTTTTCCAAGGCTTTAATCATTCCATCGACCACTCCCGGAACACCTACGGCCAGGGCGCCTTCCCTGCTGAGTTCCGGCACTACCTCGCCATTTCGAATGTACATGTCCCTGCCGGCTTGAAGCGGGGCTTTTTCCCTGAAATCCAAGGAAGCAGAAGTACCGTCAGCCATCTGAATCACCATAAAACCGCCGCCCCCGATATTCCCGGCACGCGGCAGGGTTACTGCAAGGGCAAACTGAACGGCCACAGCGGCATCGACGGCATTGCCGCCCTCTTTGAGAATCTGCTTGCCCACTTCAGAAGCGTGGCCATCTGCTGTAACCACTACCGCATGATCATAGGCTTTGGTCCATCCGACCTGGCAAAATGTTTGCTCCGGACCGCTGCAGAATATCAGCAAAAGGCTTATAAGTGATAGGCGTATAATAAATTTCATAGGTACAATGCTATTAGAAATCCGGTTTAAAAAGGAAGGAATATAGAAAAAAAACGGCAGTCCTGTGACTTGACTTCTTTCTACAAGGGATTATGAATGATTGTTTTGTTTGCTACTCCAGGAATCCGGTTTCATTCGCTTCCTTTATAGAAGTAAGTAGCTTGCTGACTCTAAGATATAGCCTGTTATTATCTCCGCACGCTGATTTTATATACGCTTTTCTTTCATCCGGATCTGAGATGCGTAATGCTTCGTCTAGAATTTCATTGATTATTTTCCATTGAAAATGATCCATCAATTCAATTCAGTTTTCCTCAGGCTTTCACATATAGTATGCGTAAAGCCCGGGGGGAAAATGACAAATCCATTTGTTCTCTTTCTTGGAGATCAAATTTGTCCCTATTTGGCTACACATTACGCAGTATGCTACCCAAGATTTGTTAAGGCGAATAAAAATCTAATAGCTATGCAACGATTAACACAAATTTTGACACTACTTTTAATTTTGTTCTTACCGGCTTTTGTCGGTTGTGAAGGTCCCGCCGGTCCACAAGGTTCGGAAGGCCCCCAAGGTCCTGTAGGCCCGGCAGGGGAAGACGGCAGTATGATGTATTCGGGGAGTGGAGGACCTGATGCCAGTATTGGTGAAATTGGCGATTACTATATCGATACGGATACCGGTGAACTTTATGGACCCAAAGACGACAGCGGCTGGGGCAATCCCATTATTGTTCTCCAGGGTGAAGATGGAGAAGACGGCAGTCAGATTCACGCCGGCAGTGGAGCACCTGATGCTTCATTAGGTGCTCTGGGCGATTTTTATCTGGATAAAGCCAATTACGACATGTATGGGCCCAAAACAGAAAGCGGATGGGGAACTCCGGTCAATTTGAAAGGCGCCGATGGCAATGCCAATGTGACACGGTATATCTTTCCGGGACATGATTTTGCAACGGACTCCCAATTTTTAGGCAGTTTTTCTAATACTTCCAGACAAGAAATGATACAGAGTGCATGGTTAAAATACCTGGTATATGAAGAAGAGAGTACTAATAATATATTGACATACTATGATATGCCCGGATATGGCATAAACGGGAATAGTCAATACAGCGCAGATCATTATCAGTCCGACTTTTATGAGAACCGATCTTATGTTGAAATTCAATTACGAGATGGAGCCGGAGAATCGTATGACCGTGTTGAAGTTGTTCGCATCGAAGCCAATAATACCGAATATCAAACAAAGCAGAAGACAGGGGAAATTATTCCCAGTGGATTGGATACTTCCGATTACAAAGCTGTAGCTGAATATTACGGCTTCTATCAATAACTAAAACTAAATCCGGGGACAGTAAGCCAAAATAGATAGCCTTAAAATGGGCTCTGCTGAAAAGGCGGGGTCCATTTTAGTTTACTCATAATTAGTTGACGAATTTTCGAAGTCGGTACGAAATTTATTTGTCCCCTTTCCGCCCTCCTTTACGCATGTTGCTGTGTAGTGAAAAGGTAAAGAAGAGTGAAAACAATAATATAACATTATGAGATATTTACAGCGAATATTGTGGTTATTTGTTGCAGTGGCATTTGTAATATCTTGCGGAAATGACAGTACGGGACCCGATCCAGATTCAGAAACAGAAGCTACCACAGGAACCGTAGAAATTACGACTTCTACCGGTGGTGATGATCAAGATGGCGATGGTTATACAGTTACTCTGGGAGAAAATGAAGAAGACATATCTCCCGACGAAACGATATCCATTGGTGGCTTGGATGAGGGCAGCTATAATATTGAGCTCTCGAACATCGCCGGCAATTGTAGCGTGGATGGAAGCAATCCAAGAACGGTGACGGTAACGGCCGGAGAAACTACTTCTACAAGTTTTGATATTAGTTGTGAGGAGATACAACCTGTTTCGCAACAAGAGGCTGTGGATGCGGTAGAACAGGTAATACAGAATAAGGGATGGTCTGTTCCGTCTAAGTCTTTCAATTCAGTGAAGACTCTTGCAACAAAAAATAGTGACCCGACAATACTGGATTATATCGCCACTGATGTAAACGATTCAGGAGCCCGGGAAGTCTACATGCTTTTAGGAGCCGACGGTCATCTCATACCCACTAGTGAATGGCAAAGCAACAATGAAGGCAAGTGCAAGCAAGAGTCGCTCCGATATATGAAAGCCGCCCAAAAGAGGTTTAATCTGGAGATGTTCACCCTTGCAGACGGGTATGATGTTTTTGCTCAATATATTGATATCGAAACCGGGGAAATTGAAGCACAACGCGAGGGGCAAAGTTCCAGCTTGGTTGACGCTATAACTACAGCCTGGGGTAAAATTGAAAAACCTGTTAATAGGCCGGCTGAGCCCTGCGGCGAAAAAATCAGTAATATAAGCTTGACGTTTAATGCAATAACTCATCTTGAGCTTGTTCACGCTGATGGACCAACAGAAAGAACTGATGAGGAGGTGGAGGCGACGGTAGAACTTAGCTATAACACTCAAGATAGCATGTACACAGGAAGTGGTGATCTCACATGGGCCAATTATAACTACTCCTTGGCAGATTGCGAGCTGCCTGAATCAGCCCGGGTAACAGTACATAAATTTGTTTACGGTGATCCCACCACAGTGAACGGGGAAACGGAACTGCAGATACAATTTCATGATATGCCACAGAATATTACTTGCACCGAACCTGATATTGGTTCTTATGAAATGTGGGCTGACTTTTCATTTAGTTGGTGGCTACTGCACGAAAATGAAATTCATAAGAAAGTTGACCTGGATGGGTTGACAGCAACTGTTGAATATATCTATGCACTTCATGATTGGGAGGCTATTCCGATCAGTCCTGTTATAATTGTTCAAAAACAGTACGATCACTCAAGGACGGTGCAGACTGATGATGGTCCAATTAATGTGAGTGGAGAATCAATGATTAGAATTCTGCATGAATCCGAGGATTAAGCAAAAAACAAGATGTAAAACGAGAGAATTATTACTCCATTTAAGCCTGCTCTAATTGCCGGTGAATTAATAAATACAAATCAATTTGTCCCCATCCCGCTCCCTGTTACGCATAGTGCTATGTAGAAGTTTATAAAGGTGAACAAAAGTTCAACATTATGCGACACTTTACACATACGCTATTCTTTTCGCTATTGATACTGCTTATTGTTTCTTGTGATAACAGCGGTACCGACTCCGAGCCGGAAGCTCTGGAGTTTGGAGTGGTTCCCCAGCCCGTAGTCAGACAAATGATTGAGGATTCTCCTTCTGATTTTACCTGGGATGCATTTAATGACAATCTGAAGGTCAGCATGGGATCGGGTTCAAATTGGAGCGGTGAAATTGTTCTCTCCGCTTTTCAGGTGGAAGGCGGTGAAGTGGTGAACCGCACGAGCACAGACCCGGTTGGAACGAACTTTGATGAGCTCTCTACCGGCCTTTCCACCGAAGAGATGTTTCCCGGATCTTCTTGGTTCCCGGGGTCACAATGGGTGCCGGGTAACCAATGGGTACCAGGTAATCAATGGGTACCAGGTAATCAATGGGTGCCCGGTAAAATTGAAGAGGTAGCTCTTTCACAGTTTGACCTCAGCCAGGGTGAAAGTCTGGTTGTGGTGTACGCTCAGCTTGCCGGGGAGTCGGCAGAACGGCAGCAGACTACCCGGCCCTTTGGCGTGCTTATGCTTGAGGAGGCTACTACGGGTCAGCTGGATGTTTTTACAGAAACAACCGGCGAAAATCAGGATGACAGCTACCAAATTACTGTCAATGAAACAACCGAGAGCATAGGAGCCAACGAATCTGTACTATTTTCCGATCTGCCGGTCGGAGATCATGAAGCTGAGCTCTCCGATGTGGCCGATAATTGCGAAGTAGAAGGCGATAATCCGCGCACGGTCACCATTACTGAGGGTGTTACGAAAACAACAACCTTCAGTATAAATTGTCAGGAACCTCTCAAAAATCAGCTTGCATTCACCAGTTTCCGTGACGGAGATGCCGAAATCTTTACCATAGGAGATGATGGAGGCGGAGCTGCACAGCTTACCGATAACGGTACCTTTGACGGACAAGCTTCGGTTTCTCCGGATGGAACCAAGATTGCCTTTGTCAGCGACCGCGACGGTGACAAGGAAATTTACGTTATGGCTAAAGATGGAACTGACGTTACTCAACTAACTGACAATGCTGCTTTAGATGAATATCCTTCCTGGTCACCGGACGGCAGCCAGATTGTTTTCAGCAGCCAGCGGGATGGCGTCGATGATATTTTCATGATGGATAATGACGGGTCAAATGCGACAAGAATTACCGATGATGCTGAAGCCGATTCTAATCCATCCTGGTCACCGGACGGGAACACTATTGTATTCCAGAGCTTGCGTGATGGCGACTGGAATATTTATAGCATAGGTGCAGATGGTAGTAATGTACAGTCATTGACGGATGATGCTAATCAGAGTGATCGAGAACCTGTTTGGTCTCCTGATGGAACAGAAATAGCATTTTCCAGCAATCGTGACGGAGACGAAGAGATCTACAAAATGGACTCAGATGGTAGTAACGTATCGCAAGTTACCGATAACAGTAACTTTGATGTTTCCCCAACCTGGTCGCCCGAGGGTACCTCAATCGGTTTTGAGAGCGATCGCGACGGAGGCAGAGACATTTACATTATCAATGCCGATGGAACATCTCCTTTTAGGGTAACAACCGATCCGGGATTTGATGAATCACCCTCCTGGAGTCCGGTGAATTAAGGGGAAATATTTGTGTGAGAAGCAAATATGTTAAAGCGTCAAGGCCTGCCGGATCACATTCGGCAGGCCTCTTTTATTTAGCTGTCCCGGTCAGCATTGCCTGATAGCGAGTTACTTTTTCAGTGTTCCCAAGTTGCTGCTCGCATTGAATCAGGTGGGTCAATGCATTTTTGGCTTCACTGTTTTTTAACCCTTTTTTTTGTCGGATAGCCCGGAAATTTTTCAGCCAAAGCTTGGACGCTTCCTGATAACGGTTTAACTCTTCATGTAACAATGCTGCATTTTTGCGGAACTGAATTTGAATTGGGTGATCTGTGCTATAGTTTTCGTTGCCGATTTGAATTGACCGGCTATAATATTCTAAAGCCTCTTGCTCTCGCCCTGCTTTATGAAGTGACTTGGCAAGATTATTTAAACCGGTAGCGAGCTCGGGATGATCGGGGCCACGAAGCTCTTTGTTGGAAGCAGCCACTTTTTTGAAGAGCTCAGCAGCATTCTCATAGTCTTCATTAAAGAAATAAATAGTGGCAAGATCATTTCTGCTTTTTAACACATCGGGATGATTCTCACCGTAAAATTTTAACCGCATTTGCAGTGCTTCTCTGAAATAGGTTTCGGCTTTATCAAAGTTTTCTTGGCGCATGTTTATGAGTCCGAGGATGTTCATGCTCGTAGCAATATCCGGATGAGTCCCACTAAATATTTCACGCTGTATGTTTAAAGCTTGGTTTTCAATTTCTTTGGCTTTTTGATAATCACCCTTGTTATAAAGTACCCTACCAAGGCTCTGAAGTGTTTGTGCAACCAGCCGGTGCTCACTGCCCAGCACATATTTTCGAATTGACAGGGACTTTTGAAACAGCCTCTCGCTGCTACGGTAATCACCTTGTGCATTT
>DATFJD010000110.1:0-5387 GCA_035269475.1 Halalkalibaculum sp. | reverse complement strand
GACGCCTCTCACGGTCGTATCCTGGTATTTTTCGGATCGCCCATCCCACTCCTGGTAATCACGGATGATAATTGGCTCACGTGATTCGGCAACTTTGCCCATGACCCCTTCGCCATGCTTCAAGCGCGTTCCCACAGAATTAAAACCAAGATTTTGACTGGACACCACTTCCAGTTCATGTGAATCGTCATCATATATAGCCAACTCGCCCCCGGTTACACCCAACAGGGAAAAGGTGCGTTCTACAACGGAATCCAGCAGTTGGTTCAGTTCAAGTTTTGAAGACAGGTCCGTCATGGTATCCAATAGTGCCTGTTGTTCATCCGCTCTTTTTCGTTCGGCTTCAAAAAGCCGGGCATTTTCAATAGCGGTTGCAGCCAAAGGCGCAAACATATTGAGCAGCCGCAAATCGTTTTCGGCAAATTTCCGGTCAGCCTTTTGGTGCACGCTCACCAGTGTTCCCACCAGTTGGGTGCCGACAATCAGAGGCACCGCCATGACCCCGCTTACCGTAGCTTCTTTATATTTTTCGGAGCGCCCCTTCCAGTGTTGATAATCATCAATGATAACTGATTCACGTGTTTCGGCTACCTTGCCCATTACGCCTTCTCCAAGGGCAAGCCTGGTACCTACCGAACGCATGCCTAAATTATAACTGGATACAACTTCCAATTCTTCAACGTCTTTATAGTATATGGCCAGTTCACCTCCGGTAACTCCAAGCAATGAAACGGTACGTTCGACTACCGAATCCAAAAGATTTTTAAGTTCAAGTTTGGAAGACAGGTCCGTCATAGTATCCAGCAGCGCTTTTTGCTCATCTGCTCTTCTTTTTTCCGATTCGAACAGGCGGGCACTTTCCAGGGCAATGGCAGCGCTGTTTGCCATTCTTTTCAGCATGTCTACATGGTGACTGGAAAAAGCATGCTCCCTGTCGATGTTTTGAAGGCTTACGTAGCCGTTTATCCGCTCTCCCAACAAAAGCGGCGCAAACAGCATAGACTTCGGGAATTTGGTTCCGGGTACCGGTTCCGCAGGTTTACCGGTAATTTTTGCGAACTTTTCTTCGGCATCTTCATTGATCAGAATCAATTCTTTTGTGCGGATCAATTTTCTGCGCAGGTCATCAATCGGGCGGGGAGGGGAGCTGATCAGCTGCTTATTTTCATAGATGTACCTGAACTGTTCTTCCGCTTTCTTATGATCGAAGGTTGATATGGTAACCGCCTGAACATCAAAAATATCCCGGATGTAGTTACCGACTAAGCGGTAGATCACACCGGTTTCAACACCTTTTAGCAAAGCTTCCTGCACGATATTTATTACCGTCAATTCAGCTTCATGCCGGATCAGCGCCTGGGCAGCTTCGCCTAACTCTATTTGATTTTGCTCAGATGATTTCAAGCTTAAGCAAGTCCTCTTCCATTATTTTATCAATTGGCACCATCAACTTTGCTACTCTGCTTTTGTTTTTTTGCCTACACACAATGCACTGCTTGGTGCAACTCTGTGCAGTACAGATATTTCATGACTGCCGGTTAACACCCTCAGGCTTCTAATTAAATCTGACCGATAGGAACTATACGCCGGAAATTCTGCTGCTCATGCGCTTTGGCTCTCTCTTCCTGCACCTGTTCTCAGGTCCAAAAACAGACAGTACAGTTTCCCCTAAATTTCATTTCTTTTACTACAGCCACTCTATATTCGTGTTGAATCCCTACAGATATAAGCAAACACATATAATTTATTAGCTTATAGCTAAATATATAGCTCAATATACTCTATCTTCTCATAAATGCTAGTTTTGCAGCTTATTTTTTATCAATTTTTTTTGAAGTTGCACGGCGGGATGGTACTGCGAACGCAGTATCTTTCTGAGTCTTAATTAGACTCGTGCGACACAGTTGCCACGCAAGTGATGCCGGGTTTTCTTCGCCACCTGTTTCCCGGACTCCTCTAATATATTGGTTATTATAAATTTACGGGAAGGCATTTTATATGGACCGTTCTTTAAAGTGCGTATTCCCTTTCACGTCGAAGTGACTGATACCATGGTCGATAGTCTCTAATCCGAAGCGGTTATTCAGGTAATCGATGGCCCGGTACATTCGGCGAATCCTGGGATTTTCCTGGAAGAAAAGTTCGGCCTGGGTGGTCATATTAAGTTCTGTAGTTCCCAGCATGATGGCGCGGAATTTCTTGCCGCGATCTTTATAGTAAAAAAGCATGGGCATCACTTTCTCCAGGCAGCTTTGCAATACATACTCATCGAGATTGGTAAGCCCCGGCGCGCGAAAGGTAAAGGAGAAGCCCTCTTTGTCTACGCTTTGAAAGCGCACGTTGCCGAAGAACTTGTCTGACTTTTTACCATAGCCCCGCAGCCGGTAGCAGACTTGTTTGGTGGCTTTGGCAAATTCGCCTGCGACCCTCCATGGGTCTCCGGTCCAGGTAGAGAAGGTATGCCCGTAGGATACCCGATCCGGAATGTACTCGGTATCATCACTCACGGTAGCGCGGTCCTTGCCGGCGGCCGTCTCCCAGAGCAGCTTTCCGAAATACTTGCCGAACAGGCTTTGAAAGAGAGGATAGCCACGTTCTATGGCTTCCCGGATGGTATAAATGCCGCGACTTTTGAGTTTTTCAAAACGCCTGCGTCCGATGCCCCACACCTCATCGAGGGGAAGGGGCCAGATGTTATCCTGAATATCTCTCTCGCTGTTGAGCACCGTCAGGCCGTTGGGCTTCTCCAGGTCGGAAGCCAGCTTGGAGTAGGTTTTGGAGGTGGAGATGCCGACGCTGCACTGCAGCCCGGTCTCTTCAAATATGGCCTCTTTGATATCCCAGCCGAACTCTACCAGCTTTTTGTAAGGCTCCGACTGCTTCCAGGTAATATCCATGAAGTATTCGTCCATACTGTAGGCTTCCACGTCCGGTGAAAACGTGTCCAGCACGGCTTTGATTCTTTTGCTGAAGGCGCGGTATTTTTCGTAATCCACCTGTTTTAAAACGACGAAAGGGCAGAGCTTGTAGGCTTCCAGGGCACTCATGCCGGTTTTGATGCCCCAGTTGCGGGCTTCATAGGAACTGGTTGCCACAATGCCCTTCACGGTGCCGTCTTCCTTGCGCCATCCGCCTACCACTACCGGCATGCCGTAGAGATTGTAGCAGAGCTGCTCAACCTGGGCATAGAAAGCGTTCATATCGATATGTACATACAGCCGGTTGCGCAGGCTGCGGTGCTGCATGTCGGCCGCCACCGTCTGGTAACGCGTGATGTTATGCACGTTTTTGCTGAGCTGGTAGTGTCCGGGATGGGGGAGGTCGGGGAGATTATCATTTTCAATGAAATTCATATTTGAAAAAGCACTGAGTGTTGTTATACTTTATATGTACGTTTGTACATATAATAAAAAATTGGGTTAAGCAATCAAACTTCTTTAGCAACAAGATTTGAAATAACAGGGTAAGTCAATGAGCGAGAACGACAGGAACAAAAATAAGAACAACAGGCCGAAGGACCCGGAGCCGTTGATTGTGATCACTACTGTGGCCTCCTTTGCCGATAAGGAGCGGGAGATTACCCGCCGCCTGCAGCCGGTAAAAATTCTGCGGCGCAACGGACAGGTTCACCACGTGCAGAAAATTCGCAAGTGTCACGAAGAGCCGGTGGGGCACGGGCACAAGCAGGTGCATGTAACGCTTCAGACCAGGGACGACCGCTACCTTGATATTGTGTTCGACACCCGCAAGGTGGGCTGGTACCTGGTATACGAAGAGGCGGGCATGCTGCTGGATTAGTTATTTGCCGCAGATTTACACGGATCTAACGGATTATTTTGTATTGCTCTATCTACCATGGTTCTTCGCCTTTATTTCATCTCTCTGCATTCTCCCTCAACCCGGTCATCCCTGCGCAGGCAGGGATCTCATAGAGCTGACAATAAAAATACCTGGTTTATGGGTTATTCGGGTGGCCGCAGAATACCCCTCTGTTTCCAAAGCAGAGCTTTGGAAACAGAGGGGAGGAGCACCGGTCATGGATGTTGAGGACGGAGTGGCAATCCGTAAGGGCGCCGGTCATAGAGATTGAGCCCGTACCTTTCATTCCGCAGCAGAGTGGCAGAATAAGACCGGTGGACCATGGATAAGGAGACAAATACAAAATAATCCGTATTAATCTGTGCCAATCTGCGGCTAAAAAATCAGTACTGCGACTTGAACAGGCCCTGTTCATTGAGGTGCCCCACATACTTGCCCAGAATCCGCACCTCCTCCGACTCATCCGGTTCAATGATGATGTCGTCAAAATCAGGGTTGGCAGGCTTGAGGCGAAGCCGGTTTTGCTCTTTCTGTATCTTTTTGAGTGTAGTCTCCCCGTTATACAGTACGGCCCCCACATCTCCGCTTCGCAGTTCTGTGTTGGAAAGCAGTACAAAATCCCCGTCGGTGATATCCAGCTCTTTCATGCTCATTCCCTTTACGCGCAGGGCAAATACGTTTTCAGCCTGCGGGAAAAGATTGTTGAAGGTAAGTTCGCCAAGGTCCGATTCGATAGCCTCCTGCATGGACCCTGCGGCAATCTCACCGAGTATAGGTATGGAAGAGCCTGTACTCTCACTGCCGGGCCAGGCATCCAGGGGAGAGCGAAAGGTATAGTGCTCCGGACCGTCTTTGCGCAGATACCCTTTTTCAACCAGGGCCTGGTGATACTGCACCGAACTGTTGGCTGATTTAAAGCCGTTGATCTCGGCCGCTTCCCGGTGACTGGGCAGGCGCAGATGCTTTCGAAAGAAAGCTATCAGGCTGTCGTAAAATTGCTGCTGTTTTTCGGTCAGGGATTCCATAAGGGTAATTGTGTACGTTTGTACATAAGTTAAGAGAAGTGGGGCTCAAAAGAAAATGAAAGAGCTATCGGCCACGGATTCGCACGGATTGAAGGGGCTTCTTCTATTATCCTGTTTCCGGTATCCTGCTCGGGAAACCAGGGATAGGCTGACTCTTGCTCTTACCTTCGAACCTTCTCTTATCGCCCTCATTCCGCCGCTCTGCTGCGGAATGACAGGATGGCCTCAATAATCATGTGTGATACCCTTGCTTTTGCTTCCGGAGCAGGTATAAAATCCCTGTGAATCTGTGGCAAAAAAGCTTAGAGATCCTATCCGCTATAAACCTGCATTGCTCTTCCTAACTGCTGAAGTCCTTTTCAAGCAACCCGTAAAAAAGCGCATCCTGAATCTCACTATTTATATGGTAGCACTCTCTGAGGTACCCTTCTTTTTGGAAGCCGAATTTCTCAAGTAATTTTATGGACGCCAGATTCCGAGGGTCCACATCCGCCTCGATGCGATGGAGTTTTAGTTCCTCAAATCCATAGGAGATGAAAACCG
>DATFJD010000109.1:0-5197 GCA_035269475.1 Halalkalibaculum sp. | reverse complement strand
GTATGGTATAACCGGTGCGATTCTAATGACCTATGCCATGCTTATTTATCCTTTAATCGGATCTCAGTTGGGACATGGCTATCCCTATGCCCCGATGTTTGGAGTAGCACCTTGCCCGGCCACTATTTTTACCTTTGGCATCTTACTTTGGGCTACTCAAAAAGTGCCATGGTGGATATATGCCATTCCCGGCATATGGTCACTAATTGGATTTACGGCAGCGATTAAACTTGGTATTCTTGAGGATACCGGACTATTGGTTGCCGGGATATTGGGGGTCGTATTGTTATCAGTAAAAAAAAGAAAGGGAAGAAAAGCTCATTCAGTCAGTAAATAAATCAACGGGTATTTTAAAACCGGTTTATATATAACCTCAAGGGAAGTTTGGGAAAAGGGAAAAAGCTTCTTAAAACTCTGTACCACACTAATTTTCTTGCCTGTACTCGCTTGGAGAAGAGCCCACATGCTCCTTAAACATACGGCTGAAATGCTGCGGATAGCTGAATCCCAGTTCATATGCAATCTGGCTGATCGATTTGGAGGGGTCAAACATTCTCTCCTTGGCGAGGGTAATCAGCTTCAATTGAATGTGTTCCTGGGCCGACTTTCCCGTCTCTTTTTTAATCAAATCACCAAAGTAGTTGGCTGATAAATGGCACTCTTCAGCAAAAAAGGCAACCGAGGGCAATCCGTTATTTTGAGGTTTGTCGGATAAAAAGTAGCCGTTCAACAGTTCTTCAAACTGTTCTAAAACTCCACTGTTGACACTATCTCTCGTAATGAATTGGCGATCATAAAACCGTTGGCAGTAATTCAAAAACAGCTCAATATTGGAGGCAATGAGTTTCTTGCTGTGTTTGTCGATGGATTGCCTCAGCTCGAAGGATATCTTTGAAAAGCAATCCAGTACAATCTGCCGCTCCCGTTCGGAAAGGTGCAGGGCCTCATTCGTATGATAGCTGAAAAAGTTGTACTCATTGTAAATTCCTGAAAGGGACGTGCCGTGTATCAAATCCGGATGAAATACCAGTCCGTGTCCCATGGGCTGATAGGGTTCAGTCTTGTCTTGCACATCAATAACCTGGCCGGGTGAAATAAAGACCAGGGTGCCTTCCTGATAATCATAATATTTCCGTCCGTATTTTAAATTGCCGCAGGCTACATCTTTCAGAATAATACAATACAGTCCAAAATACATTTTTTTACCGGTACGCTTCTCCGCTTTGGAAAAATCGATCACGCTGACTAATGGGTGAAAGGTATCATGATTATTGAAATCATTGTATTCACTGACGGTATCAAATCGGTATAATTGTGACATATCTGCTATTGTTTTATGGATAGCAATGTAACTATTCCCGGAACGCTATAACAATGCAAGAGATAAGATCCGTAATATTGGTACGTAATTCCGTAATCGGTATAAGGAAGAGCCTGTAAATTTATAGTACCTTGGCCTTGTATCGTCAAATAGATATAGCTTAATTGAATTATGATCAGAATGGGCCTTCAATCTTTTAGAAAATGAGAATGGCAAAGGTTCGTATTATTCTTGCTTCACTTATCTTGCTATTACGTACTTTCCAAATATTGGAAGCAGACTCCCCAACAGCGGGCGATAGAGTTCAGTTACAATGTTAAAAACATGGATACCTATTATGGAAAAAATGAAACCGGCTACGGCCTGTACTAAAGAAAGCAGCTTACGTTTCAACAAATACAAGATTATCTTTCCTCTCGTTACCGTGATACTGACGCTTAGTTTCTTGGCCAATCCGCTACATGCACAATCCCAGGAAGCGGGGTCTTATCCGGTTGGGAATCCTCTTGGCCTGACCTCTGACGGTGATTTTAAGCCGATCTCCTCCAATGTAACCGTGTACGGAGCCATCAATAATGCAGAGAGCTGTATCTACGATGCTGAAAGAGGCCTGATTATCGTGCCAAGCCGGGGCGTATCCCAAAACGTGCAGCAGAATGATGCCTGGGTATCGCTTATTAATTCGGATGGATCGGTACATACCTCGAAATGGATTGGCCTTCAGAATCCCAGCCGGCGCAGCAGCCTGTCTCCGCCTCTTGTGTTCAATGATCCGCTGGGAAGCGAAATTGCAGATGGCGTTCTCTATGTTGCCGACCGCGATGGCGGCACAAGCAGTGACGACCCAACGGTTGCCGTCATTCGTCGTTTTGATCTTAAGACCGGGAAACCCCTTGAAGATATACGGCTCGAAGAATCTCCCTGGATTAATGACATCACCGTCGCAGAAGACGGGACGATTTACACCACACAATCCGGAGATTTAGGGCAAAATCCCGATCCGCAATCCTGGCGGGTCTGGGCAATCTCTCCGGAAGGGAAGATCTCTGTATTTGCCGTTGGCGATCCGATTAACATTCCGAATGGCATTGCGATAGATCAGGACGGAAATATTGTCGTGGTTAATTTCGGGAATCCCGATGTCCTCACCTTTTCTCCGGATGGAGAACTTTTGAAAACAGAAAAAGCCGTTCAGGCGGGTGGTGACGGAATAGAAATCATGGCGGATGGTACGAAATACATCAGCAGTGTAACACAAGGTGGGATTTCCAGAATTCGTCCCGGGGAGTCGGCCGAACTGATCGCAGAAAATATACCAAGCGCGGCTTCCATCTGCTATGACTCCGGTGCCAACCGGCTGGTGATTCCCATGACTTCACAAAGTACGCTGGGCTTCATTCCGCTTGATTAATCAGTGACATCAAACCGACCCTCTTTTCATTAACCAAAACTAACGACATTTACTGTTATGGATATCAAAAAAAACGTTTCTGTCCTCTCCAGGGATAACTTCTCCGGCACCTTCATTGAGGCTTCCTACCTGTTTCCTTTTCTGTTTCTTCTCGCTGTACTACTGATGGCCGGGTGCAGCGAACCGGCCTCAGACAGCGAGTCTGAGTCTATTGAAGCGAATGCAGAGATTGTGTGCGCCCCCGATAACGGCGGTATCACGCTGCCGGAAGGGTTCTGCGCCAGCCTCGTGGCCGACAGCCTTGGCCCCGCCCGCCACATTGCCGTGGCGCCTAACGGCGACATCTATGTGAAGACGCGCAGCGAGGAGGGAGGCATTGCCGCCTTGCGCGATACCACGGGCGACTTCCGTGCCGACATCATTGAGCGCTTCAGTAATATGACCCCAATGGGCAGCGGAATTCTGTGGGAGACGGGTATGGCAGTGCGTGACGGCTATCTCTGGGCCTCAAATAAGGAGGCCGTCTATCGCTGGCCGATGCCCGATGACGGCGCGCTCATCCCCGAAGGCGAACCGGAGATCGTTGTCAGCGGCTTCCCGGAACAGCAGTCACACGCCTCCAAGTCCATAACCTTTGACAATAACGGTTACCTCTACGTAAATGTGGGCGCCCCATCGAATGCCTGCCAGGAGAAACCGCGTACGCCCGGATCAATGGGACTGGATCCCTGTCCGCAACTGGAGCGGCAGGCCGGCATCTGGCGTTTCCCGGCTGACTCGCTGGGCCAGACCCAGCAGGGCGGCACACACTATGCAACAGGCATTCGCAATGTCGTCGGTCTTGACTGGAATACCGATGCCGGTGCGCTTTACGTCATGCAGCACGGGCGCGACCAGCTCAATACGCTCTGGCCGGATCTCTACACAACAGAGGATAATGCCGAACTGCCCGCTGAGGAGATGCTGCGTCTTACCGAAGGCGCCAACGCAGGCTGGCCATACTGCTATTACGACTGGCAGCAGGAAAAGAAAGTTCTTAATCCTGAATATGGAGGTGACGGTCAGGAAGTCGGTCGGTGCGCGGACTTCCTCGATCCGGTGGTAGCCTTCCCGGGGCACTGGGCGCCGAATGCTCTTCTCTTTTATACCGGCGAGCATTTTCCTGAACGCTATCGGCGCGGCGCCTTCATCGCTTTTCACGGTTCCTGGAATCGTGGCCCACTTCCGCAAGAGGGCTACAGGGTCTCTTTTGTCCCCTTTGAGGATGGCGCCCCGGCAGGCGAGTACGAGACATTCGCCGACGGCTTCACCGGTGCAGAGTCCATCACAAGCCCGGGTGAGGCGGAGTACCGGCCGATGGGCCTGGCGATGGGACCGGACGGCGCGCTCTATATCTCCGACTCCCAAAAGGGACGAATCTGGCGCGTGGTTTACGCCGGGGAAGGCGAATGACGTGAAAAAGCCGGGCTTTGCCGGCACCAACCGCACTGTCAATGCTTATTAATTGACAAGCTTAAAAATCATGAAATATACCGGGCCATTAACACTACTGGTTATCGCTCTCTTCATGCTGCTATCGTGTCCGTCAAAAGCGCAAGAAAGGGATACGGCACCGGACGGGGTTGGCCAAGAGAAGGTGATCATCGTGTATCTGTCCCGTACCGGAAATACCGAGGCGATAGCAGAAATTATCCGCGAAGAGACCGGTGGTGAGATGGTGGAGCTTAAGCCGCAGTCGCCGTATCCCGAGGATTACGACAAGATTGTAGCACAGGTGGACCGGGAAAATGAAACGGGCTATCTGCCGCCCCTTAAAACTGAGATACAAAATTTCCGGGACTACGATATAGTATTTATTGGTTTTCCCACCTGGGATATGCAACTGCCGCCGCCAATGAAAAGCTTTTTGTCCGAATACGATCTAAGTGGAAAAACGGTGATTCCATTTAATACCAATGGAGGCTACGGGGTGGGAAGCAGCTTTGAGCAGGTGGAAGGCCTTTGCCCTGATTCCAATATACTGCAAGGCTTTTCCACCAAAGGCGGATTGGAAAGAGACGGGATCTACCTTGCGATTAAAGGGGATAGAAGAAAAGAAGCCCGCGCCGAAGTGGTAGGCTGGCTGGAAAGTATTCAGATACTGAAACGCTAAAAGGCCACTAAACCTTAGTGAGCACAAAATAAATCGAATCTGATATCAAATAAAATCATGAGATACCTACTTATTACAATGCTATTCATTGCGGCACTCTCTACCCGGACGTTGGCGCAAGACGCTGCCATTTTCCCAAAAGGTGAGAAAGCTCCCAATGTGCATCACACCGGTGATGTGTGGCTCAACCATTTAAGTGATGCCGACAGCACCTTCGATTTTAATGTAGTTGTTGCAACCTTTGCGGCTGGGGCCAAACTGGACTGGCATATGCATCCCGCCGGACAACAACTGTTTATTACGCAGGGCACCG
>DATFJD010000108.1:0-9889 GCA_035269475.1 Halalkalibaculum sp. | reverse complement strand
TTGGTGGATTTGGGTTCCAGTAAATCGAAAACATTAATTTCGCGATGCTTCATCGGGGCATCGATACGGTCTACAGCCAGGAATCTTCCGTTGGCACTGATACTGGTGCTCAGGTAATCTTTACCTTCGTACATCATCTTTACTTTTCCAGAATCGAGGTAAGCTACTGATACGACCTGTTCGGCTATGCCCCGGCTGCTTGCACCGGTCTGTACAAATTCACTGACGTACTCCGGGAAATAATACTCTTTATAGTCCGAGCGATCCCACTGAAACAGCACCAGTTTATCTGTTCCCGCCCAGTCGATGATGGTATAGCCGGGCTCTTCTTCCTTTTTGTCGGTTACCTGTGTTAGCATGGCATTTTCAATATCCATGATCCAGATATTCCCGTCCTGCACATAAGCGACACGCTTGCTGTCCGGGCCCCAGGTAGGATTATATTCTCTTTTGTCTGATTTAACCAGCTTTCGTTTGTTTTCAAACCTAAGGTCGGCCAGCCAGATGTCGTTTTGATCTGTATAGACAAGATGCTTGCCGTTTGGAGAGACAGAGTAGCCGCGAACGAAAGACTCCGGGGCCTTTTCCATGCCGTTTCCTTTAAGATTCACCCGGAACAGCTCTTCCTCGGTCATGGAGGAATCATTGGCTTGGTAGTACACATGCTTCAGGTCCGGTGAAAAGCGGACGAAATCCGGCCTGTTGCCTGCCAGCAACGGTTCATAGAAGATAGATTTAAGACTGAGGGTATCAAGCCCGCCTTGTCCGAATAAACTGAATGGAATAAATAAAAACAGCAGAGAAAAAAGCCACAAACGCATCATAGTTGTACCGGTATTGATTAAATAGGAGTAAGAATAAAGAAAGGTTTCATCACATGAGCAAGGGATTTTTACCCTTTGTGCACCTCAGAGCTTCTTCGTGCACCTTAGTGGTACAACCATGTAAGCTCAGCCTTTCATCACCTGCTCAATCTCCGCCCGCTCCTTCGGCACATCCGTCAGGTTTTCATACCCGTCATCCGTAATGATCAGGTTGTCCTCGATACGAACGCCGCCAAAATCAAACATCTCTTTCAACTTAGATCCGTTGAGGAACTGTGATGTCTCCTTGTCTTCCAGCGCAGGCTTCAGCAGGGCCGGTATGAAGTAAATGCCCGGCTCGATGGTAATAACCATACCCGGCTGCAGGTTCCGCCGCGTACGCAGGTATTTTATTCCCGGCCGGTCGATACGCTCAACGCCTTTGGGATAACCGCCTACATCGTGGGTATCAAGCCCGAGGAAATGTCCCAGGCCGTGCGGGAAGAATAGGGCAAATACATCATTTTCCATCAGGTCATCAATGCTGCCCTTCAGCAGTCCGTAGTCTTTTAATCCCTGCATCATGATTCTGGCAGCTTGAATATGCAGGTCTTCCATCTGCACTTCCGGCTCGGCGGCTTCTATAACTTGTTTCTGGGCTTCCAGAACGGCTTCATAAATGGCAGCCTGCGGAGCGCTAAATTTTCCGTTGGCCGGGTAGGTACGGGTATAGTCGGATGCGTAGCCACGGTACTCATAGCCCGCGTCTATTAGAAAGAGGTCTCCTTTCTTCACTTTCTGGTTGTTTTCTACATAATGCAAAATGGCGCTGTTATTACCCGAGGCGAAAATGCCGTTATAGGCATCCTGCGTAAGCCCGTTTCTGATCTGGTGATAGTCGAAGACCGCTTTGAGTTCGTATTCATACTGCCCCGGTTTGAGAGCCTTTAAAACTTCTGTGTGGGCAATGTTATTGACTCTGGCCGACTCTCTCATCTGGTCCAGTTCCCAGTCGGTCTTGAAGACACGGCAGTGGGTGATGGCATCTTCCAGCTCATCCAGATCAATGGGGGTATTTCGATCAAACTCTTCAATAAATTCTGCCTGTTCCTCATTGAGGCAGTATATCTTCTCGGGTGCCAGTTCTTTGAGCACTTTGGGCAAGTCATTCTCATAATGGAGATGGTCGGGATTGTACTCTTCCCGGAACTGTTCCATCGACTTTACGCGTCCGTGCCAGACGGCATATTGTGAATCACGCTTGGGTGCGAATAGGTGGTACTCCTGCTTGTTCAGATCCAGCAGCAGATGGAAATTCGGTTCGTTGACGCCGGTCAGGTACCAGAAATTGGACTCTTGGCGAAATGGAAATTCATAGTCCGTTTCATAGCGGTACATCAAATCGGCGCCTTTCATATAGACTACGGCCGATTGTTCCTGTTCAAACAGTGAAAAAAGCTTGTCGCGGTGCAGGTGATTCATAATACGATCTTTGAGGTGATTGAGTGACCATGAAGTTAATGGAAAAAAGCTAAGTTGAAAAGCCGGATTGAAGGGTAATTAGGGTTCGTAAGGAGATAGTTGCCTCGGCCATCTTCACTGGTGACTCTTGAGTCTTTGTGAACCTTTGTCCTCCTTAGCGTACCTTTGTGATACAGCTGAGTGATATAGCTGCCATGGCACTTGCCTATTCACCGATCTGCTTGCCAAAAAGCTGCTTCAACTGCACTGATATTTCATTTAAATCAGGTTGCATACTTTCATTAAACAAATCAACAGACATACACTCAGAAAAAACCAGGTTTTTAGCACCTTCCGCAGAGAATATTGTCGTATCGGGCTCCTCCCCCTCAAAGATCAGGTCCAAATTTATCTCGGCAACGGCGCGATTGGTACCGTCGCGGTTGAGAATAGCAATCATTCTGGTCCCCCCATAAGCCGTATTCAGAAACGAGAGGGCTACTTTCCCGTTATCAAAAGAAGTGATATGGTAATAATGGCTAAGGTTCAGGTCAGAAGGACTTTTTTCAAACTGGAGGTACTTTAGAGCCTGTATACCGGAAGAGTGATAGTGCCTGAGAACCGGAAGCAGCCACTTCCGGAGCGAAGGCAGGGCCTTGGCTCCGGCGAAACCGCGCTCGTTCCAGTAGTCAAAGTTCCTGGATTCAACTTCCGGCACGGATAGTATCCCGGGCAGGGATTCAAGCTGTTCAACTTCGCCATCAGCTATCGTTATTCGATACCAGAAATCAGTATTGCCATTGGTGATGAGCAGGTAGGGCGCCTGAACATTCTGGTTATAACGGGCGATCTGTTCGGCGGTTTTTGTGGTCAGCGAAATGTTTTCAGCTTTGCATTCTACCAGGATCTGTGGGTCAAATGCCTGGTTATAGCAGATAATATCGGTACGAAGCTTCGATGCGGCATAGTCTTTTATGGCCTCTTCGGTAGTAATGCGATGCTTTGACCAACCGGCCTGAATAAGGGCTTCAATAATTCTGAGCCGAACCCTCTCTTCCGGCCTGTTCTTTAGTGCCTTGCGGTGAATCGGGTTCCACAGGTATTTTTCTCCTTTTCTCCAGACAATGATGGGAAATTGGTTGCGGGCGATACTTTTCATAGACGGAGAATAGCAATTGGCGGGGAGAATCAAAAGCAGCCGCTAACTCTTTAGTCTCCCGGTTACTCTATATAAGGCGCTGAGCCAGGTATGCAAGTGACTTCCCAATTCCCTGTTTACGGTGCTCTGCTCCGTAAACAATGACTTCAACATTTTCTCAGTTTACGGTGCTCCACTCCGTAATCAAAAACTTCCTGATTGGGAAATGCTAAACCGGTGTCTCTTTCTAAGCTTCGGCAACAGCCTTCTCATTATCCATCTGACGATAGATCAGCAGCTGCTGCGCGATAGAAACTACGTTGTAGATCAGGTAATAAAGGCTGAGTCCCGCGGCAAAGTTGTTGAAGATAAAGAGCATCATGACGGGGAATATATACTGCATGGCTTTCATGTTAATGCCACCCGGGGCACCTCCACCGCCGCCGGGGCCACCCATTCCTCCGGTAAGCCTGCTCTGAAATACCATAGCGACGGACATCAGCAGTACAAAACCGGCAAGCTGATCACCGATAAAGGGGATGCTGAAAGGAAGGCTCAGTATGTAGTCGGGTGCCGAAAGGTCGGCCGCCCACAAGAACTCTTCCTGGCGAATTAAAATCGAATTCTGGAAAAAGCGCCAAAGGGTAATCAGTATCGGCAGCTGCAGCAGGTTAGGCAGACAACCGCCCAGCGGATTGACCCCGGCCTCCTTGTAGAGTTTCATGGTGGCCTTCTGCTGCTTTTGCGGATCATCGGAATACTTGTCCTGGATTTCCTTCATCTTGGGCTGCAGCTCTTTCATGGCTGCCATACTCCTGTAGCTTTTCTTGGTAAGCGGGTACAGAACAAGTTTGATAAGAACGGCAAAGAGTATAATGGCCAACCCGATGTTCATGTAATCGGCTACGAATCCGAAGTAGGGAATAATCATGTACCGGACCAAAGGGTCGGAGAACCAACGGGTCCATGAATAGCCTACGTCAACCATATCGTAGGCGGTTTCATCAAATTCTTTAAGCATGTGATAGGACAACGGCCCGGTATACAGTTGGAACTCTACCAGCCCGTTCTCCGGTATATCTGCGTTAATATATGACTGATACCGGTAATCGGTATTGGGGTTATCGGTCTGTCCGGAAAGCTCACCGATAAGCAGGGCTCCTTCTGTAGGTGTTTTCGATTTGATGACCTGGGTAAAGAATTTGGTACGGGTGGCAACCCAATCGATGGTGCCGTTATAATTTTTTTCCTCCCTGTTAGGCTCTGAGAGGAGCAGCTGTTCCATCTCACCGCCGGTGTATACGTAGGATGAAGCATACACTGCTTCCTGAGAAGGGTCTTTTTCGGTGAACTGAAGCGGTGACTCCCATCCGAACTCTACGGTGCTGCCGATAATATCTCTTTGAAGCCCTTCAAACTGAATATCGAGCTCAATCTGGTGGGTGTTTCCGTTGAGGCTGTAAGTATACAGAATGCGCTTGTTTTCACTGATATTAAGGGCATACCGCAGTTCCGCGGTTTCGCCTTCAGCCAGGGAAAGGGAGTCGCCTTCGGTAACCTGTTCAAAAACCAGCTTGTCGGTTTCGATGTTATAGTTTTCACTGGAAAGAAAACCGAGCGTATAGGTCGACTCGGTTGTGTCTTTGATCATCTCAACCGGCTTGTGGTCCCAGGTTTCATAATCCTTCAGGAGAATCTGGGAAGGCCCGGCGCCGAGATTCGTAAAAGTGGCGGTGTAATATGGTGTATTGACTATAAATGAGGTGGTGTCTTGAATGCTGGCATTGCCAAATATGCCCATAGCGCTTTGGCCGTTGCCGTCTTCTTCGCTGAGGGTTGCCATGCCGGAAGTCTCATCCCCGGTCTGCTCTTCTGTTTGAGCGGAAGGGGCTTCCTGTTGCTGCTCCCGGGCAATAGAGTCGGCTCGCTGAACGGCTGCAATGCTGTCTTGGCGGGCCTGTTGCTCGGCTTGGCGGCGCTGCAGTTCTTCCTCGCTGGGCATGGTAAAGTAGGCCCATGCTACCATCGTCAATAATATCAGTATTAAGCCGGTTACGGTATTACGATCCAAAAGTATTCCTCAGTCTAAATTAAGATTTTGTTTCTGGTTCAGGCACAGGGTCATATCCTCCCTTGCTCCATGGATGGCACCGTGCTATACGTTTGACGGTGAGCCAGGAACCTTTGAAGGCACCGTGTTTTCTCAGGGCATCAATTCCATAGTGGCTGCAGGTGGGGTGGTACCGGCAGCTGCTGGGCATGTAAGGTGAAATTATTAGCTGGTAAAGACGGACAAGCCCGATCAGAAGGTATTTCATAAATCAGTTGTCAGTAGTGGATAGGATATGATCCCGAACGTCTGATAAAAGCTTCTTTATATTTTGTTCGGCTTGGTCGAAAGTCATTTCAATAGTATTGGCCAGAAAAGCACCGTGCAGGCAAAGATTTTTTGATAAAACAAGTTCAGATATAGTATGCTGATTTAACCTGTAAGCCTCCTTCATCAGTCGTTTCACACGGTTTCTTTTGGCAGCGTTTCCTAACTTCTTCTTAACAATAAAACCCATGAGGCATTCAGATTCGGCATCGGGATAGATACGAAAGCGAAAGTTGATATACGAATTACGTAAGGTAATGGCATCGCTTTCGAAGAGACGCTGAAAGTTTTTTCGGCCCCTCAGGATTTTAGCACGTGGAAGGCTAAAATCCTTTTTTGAGGTATTAGAACTGTTATTTAGGCCCCTTTTCATCACTTATAGTTAAGCGATGACGTCCTTTCGAACGGCGATTCTTTAACACCTTCTTACCGTTCTTGCTTTTGTTACGCTTGCGAAATCCGTGCTTGTTCTTTCGTTTGCGATTGCTCGGTTGATATGTACGTTTCATTGATTCAACAACGTTTTATGAAAACTTTAGTTCTTAAACAGACCCCTAATTTAAGAATAAAAAAAGACAATAAGAACCACTTTTTAAGGGTTTATTGTAGTCCTCTGCCGGTGAAAGGGATTAAATGTTCCCGCAGATGATTAATTAATTTGAACAGGCAGTGCTTAAGCCGTAACTTTCATGCCTGCTATAATTTAACACGCACATTTAGAAAGTATATGTTAGATAAAATTACTGACGTTCTAACGAGTATTTTTGGGACAAAAAGTGAACGCGACATTAAGAAGATTTGGCCCACCGTAGAAAAGATAAAGTCTTATGAAGACGAAATTAAAGCCCTTTCGGATGAGGAGTTAAAACAGAAGACAGAGTCATTTAAGCAAAAAATAAAGGATGAAACAGCCGAAATTGAAGAGGATATTAAAGAAGTTCGGAAACGGCTGAACCGGAACGATGAAGACCTTTCTGTAAGCGAGCACCGTTCGCTGGCGGAAGAGCTGGATGCCCTGGAAGAAGAGTGGCTCGATACGGTAGAGGATGTGCTCGATGAACTTCTCCCTGAAGCCTATGCCGTGCTCAAAGACACCTGTCGACGCTTTGTCGGCAAAAAATGGATGGTCGGCGGTACGGAAAACGAATGGAATATGGTGCCTTATGACGTGCAGCTGGTAGGAGGTGTTTGCATGCACCAGGGCAATATTGCCGAGATGAAAACCGGTGAAGGTAAAACACTGGCTGCCATTTTTCCGGCTTATCTCAACGCACTGGCCGGACGAGGAGTACACATCGTAACGGTTAACGACTACCTGGCAAAACGTGATGCCCAGTGGAATGAGCCTATTTTTAACTTTCACGGACTGGAAGTTGACTGTGTCGATAAGTACGATCCCAATACCGAGCAGCGCCGTGAGGCTTATAACGCCGATATTACCTACGGAACCAATAATGAATTCGGCTTCGATTATCTCAGAGATAACATGGTAATCAATTCCGATCAGCTGGTGCAGCGCCATCACCACTTCGCCATTATTGATGAGATTGATTCTATTCTTATTGATGAAGCACGGACCCCGCTCATAATTTCCGGGCCGGTGCCCCAGGATTCCAAGTCACAAAAGTTTGAAGAGCTGAAGCCCCGCGTAGAATCGCTGGTGAAGGCACAGAAGAAACTGGTTGCATCCCTGGTTAAAGAAGCACAGGATGCTCTTGAGGAGGGTAATGAAGAGAAGGCCGGACTGGCCCTATTCCGTGCACAACGCGGATTTCCCAAAAATCGCCAGTATCGCAAGATGATGCAGGTTCCTGAGAACCAGCGCATCGTACAGCGTACCGAAGCCTTTTACCTGCAGGATAACGCCAGGCGCCTTCCCGAAGCCGACAAGGAACTCTACTATACGGTTGACATGAAGCTCAACAGTATTGAGATGACTGAAAAGGGCCAGGATTTTATTACCCGTGCCGATGAAGATGAAGAGTTCTTTGTAATACCTGATTTGGGAACCGAAACGACCAATATCGATGAAGAGCTGGAGGAACTTGAGAAGGAAAAGATCGAAGAGATCAGGAACAAGGATGAATTCAGTGACGAATATAAGGAGAAGAAGATTGAGGAAGCCAAACAGGAGGTAAAAGAAGAGCGTGAGCGGCGATTCAATGAACTGCACCGAACGTTTGCCGAGCGCAGCGATCGTATCCACACGGTAAACCAGCTGCTGAAAGCCTACTCCCTGTTTGAGCGTGAAGAAGAGTATATTGTCCAGGAAGGGAAAGTAAATATTGTAGATGAGCACACCGGCCGTGTGCTTTCCGGGCGAAGGTATTCCGACGGCCTTCACCAGGCTATTGAGGCCAAAGAGGAGGTGAAGGTTGAAGCGGCCACCCAGACATACGCCACCGTCACCCTTCAGAACTACTTCCGCATGTATCATAAGCTTTCGGGCATGACCGGTACGGCGGCCACAGAGGAGGGGGAATTCAGTGATATCTATGATCTGGATGTGATGGTGATTCCCACCAATGAACCGGTGATCAGGGATGACAAGGAAGACCTCGTATTCAGAACGAAGCGCGAGAAGTATAACGCCGCTATTGAACGCATTAAGGAGTATCATGAAAAAGGCCAGCCGGTTTTGGTCGGTACCACCAGCGTCGATGTTTCCGAAACTATGAGCCGCATGCTGAAGCGTGCCAACATCCCGCACAACGTGCTGAACGCCAAGCAGCACGCCCGCGAAAGTGATATTGTTGCCATGGCGGGCCAGCCCGGCGCGGTTACCGTAGCTACCAACATGGCCGGTAGGGGTACCGATATTAAGCTGGCACCGGGGGTTCGGGAAAAGGGCGGACTTGCCATTCTCGGTACCGAAAGGCACGAGTCGCGGCGCATTGACTTGCAGTTGCGCGGACGTTCCGGACGTCAGGGAGATCCGGGCGAGTCACAATTTTTTGTTTCGCTTGAAGATGACCTGATGCAGCTCTTCGGCTCCGACCGTATTGCCAAGGTGATGGACAAGCTGAATTTCGAGGAGGGTGAGGTCATTACCCATCCATGGATTACCAAATCGCTGGAGCGGGCTCAGAAGAAGGTTGAGCAAAATAACTTCAGCATCAGAAAGAAACAGCTGGAATATGATGATGTGCTGAATAACCAGCGTGAGGTCATTTACAAGCGTCGCAAGCACGCGCTTTCCGGTGATGAGCTGCGCAGTGATATTTACGACATGCTCGTTGATCTGGTAGAGCGCATTATAGAGCAGCATTACGGGGAAGGAGAATTCTCTGAAATGCGGGATACCATTTTGCGTTTCCTCGCAGTGGATATTGAGCTGGACCCCGAAGAGATGGCCGAACTCGGAGAAGACGGGCTGATAGACCATACTATTGACAAGGCTTACGAAGCCTATCGTCAGAAAGAAGAGATGATTGCAAACCCACTCTATAAAGTAATCAAGAATATTGACGAGTCGGAGGCGGAAAATAAGCCGACCAAAATACAGGTAATCTTCACTGACGGCATCAGGAGGATGCGCGTGGTGGTTGATGTTGAAAAAGCACTGGAAAATGAAGGCCATGAAGTAGCCCGCGCACTGGAGAGAACCGCCGTTCTTTCCACGATCGATGATAAATGGATGGAACACCTCAGGGAGCTTGACTCCGTAAAAGAAGGTATCGGACTTCGTGCTTTTGGACAGAAAGACCCGCTTTTAGAGTACAAGCGTGAAGCATTCGACATGTTCAAGCAGCTGCTTGATGAGATCAATCAAAATGCCATTTCACTAATCTGGAAAGCCATTCCGGAGATGCAGGCCGATCAGCAGAAGCTGCAGCAGGCACAGAAGGAGAAAGCCAAAGTGGATATGAACCGGGCCAAGACGCAGCATACCGATTCAACCAACATGGGCTTCCGCCAGACTGCCGGACAGGAGCAGAACGGCTCCGGCGGGCAGGGTCAGCGAAGTGACCAGAAGCCGCAGCCTGTTACTGTAGAAGAAGAACCCGGTCGTAACGACTATGTGAAAATACAGAATATGAGCAGCGGTAAAGTCATTGACATCAAATGGAAGAAGGCTAAGCGCATGATCAATGATGAAGGTTGGATTCT
>DATFJD010000107.1:0-5390 GCA_035269475.1 Halalkalibaculum sp. | reverse complement strand
AATTGAGGTTGGCAATTATTATGGGGAGGTATTACAGATAGGTCTTCGATCTTGCCGGATAGTAACTCCCGACGATTCGATAGTAACGATTCCGAACGGTGAGTTAATGAGCAAGTCGGTGTCCAACGCAAATTCGAGCGCACTCGACTGCCAGGTTGTTGCTGAAATTTACCTGCCGGCTGACATTGATGTTGAGCTGGTGAAACGCATTGCCTATAAGGCGGCAATATCATCACGATATGCCTACCTTCAAAAACCGGTACGGGTGATTGCCAAGAATGAAATTTACGAAAAGAACTATGTGATCAAGCTTCGGGTCAAGGCCTATGTTCTTGATATTCGCTACGAGTTTCCATTTCAGAGCGACATGACCGAGCTTATACTCGCAGAACTGAATAAGCGGAAACTGATTCCAGGCCATTTCTCCCAGGCATCCTGAAGATGAGATTGATTTTTTACTGATAATATCCGACCGTTACACATGTAGGATATCTTTTTGACCTGTTATATAATGAACACTTAAAATTCTAACTAAACCTATTACAATGGATCGCTTAAAATTTTATGCCCCGATTGTGTCGGTATTCTTGCTTATCGGATTGGTAATCCAAAACTGTACCGGAGACACCGGCATGAACGGCCGTGAAAATGGGAGTCAGGAAATGTCGATAGAAGACAGGCTCGACCAATACACTTCTTTTACACTGACTACAGATGTTTCCGGGCTTTCGGAAAATCAAAAGAAGATGATTCCGCTGTTAATAGAGGCGGCTGAGGCCATGGATAAAGTATTCTGGATGGAAGCCTACGGGGATAAGTCAGAACTGATGGACATGATTGAAGATCCCCAAGTACGGCGCTATGCGGAAATTAACTACGGCCCCTGGGACCGTCTGGAAGAAAACGAAGCATTTATAGAAGGCGTTGGAGAAAAACCTGCCGGAGCGAATTTTTACCCGGAAGATATTACCAAAGAAGAGTTCGAAGCCTGGGACTCGGAAGCAAAAGATGATCTGTACACCTTGGTTAGGCGTGATGACAGCGGGAACTTGATGACGGTACCCTATCATGAGGCCTTTGCCGAGCAGCACAAGCTGGCATCGGAAAAGCTTAAAGCAGCTGCGGAACTGGCTGAGGATCCCGGCCTGAAGAAGTACCTGAATCTTCGTGCCGAAGCCCTGCTTACCGATGAATACCGCGAAAGCGATTTGGCCTGGATGGATATGAAAGACAATGTCATTGATGTCGTTATCGGACCGATTGAAACATACGAGGATCAGCTGTACGGCTACAAGGCAGCTCATGAAACGTTTATCCTTGTAAAAGACACCGAGTGGAGCGACCGTCTTTCAAAATATGCTACCGTCTTGCCCGAACTGCAGAAAGGCCTGCCGGTCCCTGAAGAGTATAAGCAGGAGACCCCCGGACGTGATTCCGATCTGAATGCCTATGATGTGGTCTATGTATCGGGCGATGCCAATGCAGGTTCCAAAACGATCGCCATCAACCTTCCGAATGATGAGGAAGTGCAGCTTCAGAAAGGTACCCGCCGCCTGCAGCTGAAAAATGCCATGCGAGGCAAATACGATAAGATACTGGTACCGATTTCGGAGACACTGATTGCGGAAGACCAAAGAGAGCATATCACCTTTGATGCCTTCTTTGGCAACACCATGTTCCATGAAGTTGCACACGGCCTGGGTGTCAAGAATACCATCAGCGGCGAGGGCACGGTACGTGAAGCTCTCAAAGAGCATGCTTCCGCTCTCGAAGAAGGCAAGGCCGATGTGTTAGGCCTCTATATGGTTACCAGCCTTAGAGAAGACGGCATAGTGACAGAAGGAAGCATTGAGGATAACTATATTACCTTTATGGCCAGCATTTTCCGTTCGATCCGTTTCGGTACCTCGAGTGCACACGGAAAAGCGAACCTGATCAGGTTCAATTTCTTTAAAGAACAGGGAGCTTTCAGCTATAACGAAGATACACAGACCTACCGCGTTAATTTCGACAAGATCGAGGAAGCAACGAACGCTCTTTCCCGTAAAATTCTGACGCTGCAGGGCGACGGTGACTATGAGGGCGTGTCGGAGTTTGTCAAAAATTACGGACAGGTGGGTGAGCAGCTGCAGGCTTCACTCGACCGGGTGGACGCCAAAGGCATCCCCACAGATATAACCTTTGAGCAGGGAATGGAAGAGATCGGACTATAAAATGCAAAGCCCGGAGGTTGTAGATACCGCCTCCGGGTTTAAATAATTATTAGAATACAAAGCTTCTGTTTGACTCTATCATTGCAATCAGTTACAATAAAAATAGTTCCCATCTAAATACAAAAAAACAGAGGTAAAGCGTATGAATGATGAAACCTTTCTTGATGCCGCTGAGAGCGGAGACCTCGATACAATAGTTAGCATGATTAATGACGGTATCGATGCAAATACCAGTGATGAACATGAACGTACCGCGCTGATGAAAGCTGCCAAGCATGGCCACCTTGACATTGTACAATTTTTACTCGACAACCGGGCAGACGTTAATGCGAGAGATAATCGCGGGACGAGTGCCTTATATTGGGCAACCAGTAACGGTCATCATGATATTGTCCAGCTATTGATTCAACACCACAGTGATGTTGACGTAATGGATGATCGTGGATGGTCAGCTAAAGATCAGGCCAGTTCTCACAATTATGAAGATATTTTGCACTTGCTTGAGGAGGCAGGGGCTTAATAACATAGCAGTATTCTTGCTGCAAAGCCTGTTCGATTTATTGTCGAACAGGCTTTTTTTATTTTTTCATGGATTTCGCTTACATCTTGCCCTCTCACCGAAGCTCTGCTTTGGTGAGAGGGCAAATTGAGGGCTAATCAGTGCAATTCTGTGGCAAGAACTACAGCTGCGGCGCGTAAAGCAGGAAAATGGTTGGCTCTTTATTGATCGAATCCCGCTTTTCATCCTTCCAATTTGAAACGGGCATTGAAACAATCGATTCATCCGGCAGGGTAAGGTTGGTGGCCGTGCAGAACCTGGTATCCGGGTGACATAACTTCAGCACATCCTTGATGATAGCATCATTGCGATGAGGCGCCTCCATAAATATCTGCGTTCGGTCATTCTCCCGGGACTCCTCTTCAAGCTGCCGGATCTGCCTTTGGCGGTCTGCCTTCTCAATCGGCAGGTACCCGTGGAAAGCAAAATTTTGCCCGTTAAACCCGGAGCCCATCAGTGCCAACAAGATAGAGGAGGGGCCGACCAGCGGCTGCACCCTGATATGCTGTGCATGTGCCATTTTTATCAGTTCGGATCCCGGGTCAGCCACAGCGGGACAGCCGGCTTCAGAAATCAAGCCCACATCTTTTCCTTTTTTCAGTGGATTTACAAAAGTGGCAATTTCATGGGCCGGTGTTTTTTTGTTCAGAAGCAGGAATTCTATCTTATACTCGGGAATGGTATCGCCTACCCACTGCAGGTATTTTACCGCGGTCTGAATATTCTCAACTACCAGCACCTCGAGTCTTCTGATAATTTTGAGTACATAGTCGGGGATGGTATTGTTTTCGGGCGTTTTGCCCAGTGTATTCGGAATAAGGTACAGTGTTCCTTTAGAATTACTCATCAGAATCTACTCTTTCAAATACAAGTTCGGGTTCGTCATCTTTCAGTTTCTTGCGGGTGTACCTGTCTACCCCAATCCCTATGATAAATGTAATCAGAAAGCCCAGGGCCGCCATGGCTATATTGGTTACCACCAGGTTCTTTTGTGTGGAATAGGTAGGCATCATAACAATATTCTGCCGGGCCCCTTCCTGGTATCGAATCGGGATTACGCGAATATCGGCTACTTGTCCCGCCATCTCTATAGGCAGCGAAAGTTTTTGCTCTACCTCATCAGCGCCATCCGGCTGGAAGCGTAAGATTACATAGCCATTCGTCTGTGCGGCAATCTGTTTGAGTTCAAACTCAAGTACCTCGGCCGTATATGAGTCGCCGTTTTCGTAGGTGTCAATGACACCGTAATAGACACTGACCTGGTGAAGCACTAAAAACAACAGGAAGGCAGGTATCAGCCAGTAGAGATAAAGAAACTTATATTTTGACATTGAAAAAGTATCTGTAATTAATAAACCAGAGCGTAATAAATAACATAAAACCAACTGAAGAGCCCGTGAATAATTGCCCAGATGATCGATTTGTTTACGGACCAGGATATGGTTACCGCCAAAGCAGTTCCCAGGGTAATTCCTCCTTTTACATATTCTACGGTATTTCCTGAAGAAGCCATGATGTACCTCCGTTTAATGGTTGAGTTTTATAAGGTCATAACATAAAGTTGCGAAACCGGACTTTATAGGTTACGATTGCATGCTCAGGGAAGTTACTGATTTTTCCTGATTTCATTTACCGTTGCTTGTCTTAATGCCGGATCCCAAATCAGCCTCTGCTCAAAATCCTGGTGAATCAGGTTGCTGCTCATATGGAACCAAAATGCCAGTTGCAGATCGTCGAAGAATACAGCCTGGGCAAAGGGTTCATTGGTATAGGTAGAAGCACCGAAATCAATTCCGTTTACAAGGCCGAGGCGGCTGTCGTAATATGCGCCGTACGAGCTGAAGTCACTCTGCAGGCGGCTGCTTTTCAGTGGCCATGACATAATCTCTTTGATTCGCCTGGAAACCTCAGCTGAAATCAACTCCTCCTGCTGTATGCTCTTCATCAGGTTCGCCATCTCCCAGGCCGTGGTCTTTGGAAAGAAATCCAGTAAATCGCGCTGCAGGGTGAAGGGAATTCCAAGCCCCTCATCACGGCGGAACTGCGAAAATACCTCTTCCCGGAATGTCTCGTTTTCGGCAAGTTTCCGGGCCGCATCAATTGCCAGGCTGTCAAAGGTTTCCCTGTCAATAGAACTAAGTGTATCCATTCTTTGCTGTACCTCCATATCGTAGAACGAAGGTTTCATAAAGGTGTACATGCCGCTGAAGGGGAGCGGTGATTCAGTTTCTTCTATGTTCAGCCGGTCCAGCAGTGAATCCAGCCGGGCGCTGCCAAACCTGAAGAAGAGGTAGTCAGAGGCAGCCAGATCGTTAAATTCAACCGAAACTTGGACCAGGTCTGCAATAGCCACGGAATTTTGATCCGAAATCATCTCACGGTCCTCGAGCTGTTCTACAGCTGTACTGTGGTTGGAAGCATCCATATAGGGCAGCTGGTAGTGAGCCACTTCAGAAAGTGAAACTTGTTCATTAGGGTCCAGCTCGCCCCCTTCAACCTGACGGGCATATTCAATGACCGTAAAAATATTTGATAGAATGCCCATCGAGCGCGGGGTATGCTCATTGTATAGAATAGATGAATCAGGATTCTCAATGGCAATCGAAGCCACCGAGACG
>DATFJD010000106.1:0-4899 GCA_035269475.1 Halalkalibaculum sp. | reverse complement strand
CGTACAGAACAGCTTGATGTCTTCCTTGAATTTGCTCAGCGGGTGTCCGCTCAGGTAAAATCCAATCAGTTCGCGCTCCTTGTTAAGCCGCTCAATATTTGACCAGGGCTGAATCTGCTGGAGTTCCGGCTCGTCAATGGCAGAACTGTTGCTCGATCCGTCACCGAAAAGTTCAGATTGGTTGGAATTTTCCATCTCCTGTACACGGGACCCATAACTAAGAATGGTGTCCATATTTTCGATAAGCTGCCGCCTGTTCGGGTTCAGAGAATCAAATGCACCGGCTTGAAACAGGCTTTCCAGCGTTCTTTTGTTGCAGACCCTGGAGTCAATACGGCTGGCAAAATCATAAACAGATTCAAATTTGCCATTCTCTCTCCGCTCTTCCACCAGTTCGTCAACGGCATTTGAACCGACGCCCTTAATGGCCTCCATGCCATATTGTATACGCCCGTCAACCGCTACAAACTTACCTGCCCCGGTGTTGATGTTCGGGGCATCAACGGTCATTCCGTTGCGATAACACTCTTCAATAAACTTGGAGACTTTATCAATATCGCCCATGTTATGGCTCAGTACGGCAGCCATATATTCAGCCGGATAATTCGCTTTGAAGAAGGCTGTCTGATAGGCAACAACAGAGTAAGCTGCCGAGTGAGACTTGTTGAATCCGTATTTGGCGAATTCTGCCATCATATCGAAGATCTCAACAGCCTTCTCCCGGGCTACATCGTTTTCAATAGCGCGCTCGACAAATATCTCGCGCTGCTCATCCATCACCTCTTGCTTCTTTTTACCCATGGCACGGCGAAGCAAGTCAGCATCTCCGAGCGAGTAGTTGGCAATCTTTTGAGCGGCTTTCATAATCTGCTCCTGGTAAATCATAATGCCGTAGGTCGGCCTCAGGAGCTCTTCAAGATCGGGGTGAGGATATTTTACCTCCTTGCGCCCGTGTTTACGATCGATATACTCGGGGATAAACTGCATCGGACCGGGGCGGTACAATGCGTTCATGGCGATAAGATCATCCAGCGAAGTCGGTTTCAGCTGTTTGAGGTATTTGCGCATTCCATCCGACTCGAACTGAAAGGTGCCGATGGTATTGCCTTTCTGGTACAGCTCAAATGTTTTCTCATCATCAAAGGGAATGTCATCAAGGTCATGTTTTACCCCATGATTTTCTTCCACATATTCGATGGATGTCTTCAGTATCGACAGGGTCTTCAGCCCGAGAAAGTCCATCTTCAGCAGCCCGCACATCTCCGCATTGGGTCCGTCGTATTGGGTAATCAGTTCCTTGTCTTTGGATAGGGCTACCGGCACATATTCGTCAATTTCACCCGGTGCGATGATCACTCCTGCGGCGTGAATGCCGGTCTGCCGCGCCGATCCCTCCAGCGTTCGGGCAAAGCGCATCATTTTTTGAATCTTAGGGTCGGGATGTTCAAAAACCTGCTGAAGCTCTTTCGCCGACTCCGGGTTCTGCCCGGGATCAAGCACCTTATCGAAGGTGTCAAGGCCGGGGCGGTCCGGGAACAGTTTCGATATGCGGTTTACCTCCTGCAGGGGCACACCCAGTACGCGGCCCACGTCGCGAATTGCCGTTTTGGCTTTCATAGTGCCGTATGTGACAATCTGTGACACATTTTGACGGCCATATTCTTCTACTACGTAATCAATAACTTCCTGCCGTCCCGAGTCATCGAAATCAATATCTATATCAGGCGGACTTACCCTTTCCGGGTTAAGAAATCGCTCAAACAGAAGATCATATTTCAGCGGATCAATGTTTATGATGCCCAGGCAATAGGCAACCACAGACCCGGCAGCCGACCCTCTCCCGGGACCTACAAATACGCCCCGGTTCCGGGCTTCAGTCGTGAAGTCCTGAACGATGAGAAAGTAGCCGGCAAAATCCATTTTGCTGATAATGGCTAATTCCTGCTCGATACGTTCTGAAATATCCTGTGAAACCTCTCCATATCTCTTTTTTGCGCCCTCATAGGTAAGATGTTTCAGGTAGGCATCCATAGAGTCGAAATCATCGGGAATGCTGTAGTGCGGAAGCAGCAGCTCGGAACTGATATCGATGTTGTCAACCTTTTCAATAATCTCATTCGTATTGTCAATGGCCTCGGGCAAGTCGCTGAAGAGCTCCTGCATCTCTTCAGGTGTCTTCAGGTAAAACTCGGGATTGAGATTATTGTTGTCATCCGTAAAACGGAAACGGTTGGGGTCGTTGATATCCGCATTGGTCTGCAGGGCCAGCAGAATATCATGCGCTTCGGAATCTTCCCTCTCAACGTAGTGGCAATCGTTGGTAGCGATAAGCTTTACATTATATTCCTTTGCCCACTTAACCAGTACTTCGTTGCAGCGGTTCTGATCCTGCAGTCCATGCCTTTGAAGCTCAACGTAATAATCGTCACCGAAAAGATTCAGATACCATTCAAATAGTTTTTTTGCTTCTGCTTCGCCCTTATTTAGTATCGTCTGGTTGATCTCGCTGGCCAGGCAACAGGTAGTGGCAATCAACCCTTCAGCATATTCTGCCAATGTTTCCTTGTCAATACGCGGTTTATAATACAGGCCTTCGGTATATCCCAGCGAACACAGCTTGGTCAGATTTTTATAACCCTTCATATTTTTCGCCAGGAGAACCTGGTGATAGCGGGTCCGGTCCTGTTTGTTTTCCATCCCCGAGGGTGTGATATAGAACTCGCACCCTATAATCGGCTTTACATCATTTCGCTGGGCTTCCTTGACAAATTCGGGCACCCCAAACATGTTGCCATGATCCGTGATAGCAATGCCCGGCATCCCGCGATTTTTTGATTTCTTTACCAGCTGGGAGATACTTGCCGCCCCATCGAGCATACTAAATTGAG
Source organism: Halalkalibaculum sp. (assembly GCA_035269475.1). Lineage (GTDB taxonomy): Bacteria > Bacteroidota > Rhodothermia > Balneolales > Balneolaceae > Halalkalibaculum. Next base: position 2,011 of record DATFJD010000106.1, on the reverse strand, counting down.
TATGGCAGTGTAAGTGGGAAAAGTTCATTCTGTGTTTATTCACTATTTATTAAATTTCAAGGATGTAAATAATTGGGAAATTATTTGAAATTGACCTAATAAAGCTTTTGATTCATAGTCGTTTTTCCTAGGACAACTTAAAAAATATCACACCTATTTTCAGAGAATCTATGAGAGTTCAACAATATCTTTTTGTATTTATCATCCTATTGCTGACCGGCTGTGCATCAAGCAAAGATTACTACATTGAACCGGAATTGGAAAATGCCAAAAAACCGAGTTCCATACTGGTCGTGCCCATCCAGCAGGCCTGGTTTGAAAATAATTACAGCCACTCCTTTGGGCAGCTCACAGGCAATGCCAGAAATATTTTTTACTCTTCCCTTGAGAATCTCATGTCAGATAAGTTGCGATCCAGAATTAAGATGATTAGCGAAGATCAGAACTATGACGGGAATTTGTTTAAATCGACTTCGCTGACTTTCGATGGCAACTCCTACAAGGTTATGCTACCTACCGACAACTTCCAGTTTGAAATGCCGGAATACAAACCGGAGCTGGTACTTCTTCTCGACCAGTATTTTTATTACAAGAGAAAAGAAGCCACCGGTGGTTTGGGCTATGCTGGCCATGAAGCCAAAACCCAGAACATCTTGTACTTTGAAACAAAGTATATCTACTGGGATACCTCCAATAACAAAGCGGTAGCCTGGGGAAACTCCTACGCCTCCAAAAAAGTATCTAACAGCCGGGTTATTAACCTGGAAGACTACCGTGAAGTACTTTCAAAGGCCGTAGATAAAGTTATTGAGCAGGGGCCCGTTCTTTAGACAGCAATGCACATTTTGGCGGCCGATTATTTACCGAGCACCTGCAAAAAGATACGCCTGTCCCTTTGGCGATTATCGTGATTAAGTATAACTACCTGCTGCCAGGTGCCTAATACCGGCTTCCCATCATGCAGCGGGACGGTAATTCCCGGTCCCATCATAGTCGCCCGCATGTGGGAAAAGCCGTTGTCATCTCCCCAGGTATCTCCGTGGCGGGTTTGCTGATCTTTGGGTGCAAACTCTTCAAGCTTGTCTTTCATATCTTTAACCAGTGCCGGTTCGAACTCAATTGTTGATATCGAGGCGGTAGAACCTATAGGGAAAATGTGAATCAGCCCCTCTCGAAACCCGCTTTCCCCGGCTACTTGTTCTACCTCAGCGGTTACGTTTTTTATTTCTGAAAACCCTTCGCTGTTAATGCTGATCTCTTTACTGTAAATATCCATAAGTATCTCTTTTGTTACTTCGATGTTAGCGCGCTGCTGACAAATTCATCCAAGGCCTCAATATATTCCTCTCCTGTTACCACATGTGAATTGCCATGAGCGCCATTCATTTTAAAAAAAGTTTTGGGATCATTCGCGATATCATATAACTCCCTACCATGGGGAAAAGGTACGAGCTGATCGTCTTCACTATGCAGTACCATTAGTGGTACGGAAACATTGCGGAGGTACGAGGCTGTAGGATATTCAAATTTCATGAGCATCCTGACCGGTAAAAATGGATAAATCTCTTCTGCCAGATCGACAGCAGAGGTAAAGGTTGATTCAAGCACCAGTGCAGCGGGCTCTGTTCTTGAAGCCAGCCATGCCGCCACCGCTCCTCCGAGCGACCGGCCCATTAAAATGATTTTGCCGGACGGAATCTGTTTCTCCCCGACCAGGTAGTTCCAGGCAGAATACGCGTTTTGGTAGGTTGTTTCCTCAGACGGGCTGCCTTCGCTCTTGCCGTAACCGGCATAATCGTAGATTAATACATTGAGATGCAGCCGGTTCAGAATTCGCAATGTTTCCAGCCGGTCGGAAATATTGCCTGCATTACCGTGGCTTAAGAGTACCGTCGCCCTGGCTTGCCGGGCAGGAATAAACCAGCCATGTATTTGCCGGCCCTTGCCAGACTCAAAGTATACATCTTCATATTCAAGCTGTATAGCTTTTGGAGTCTGGTAGATCTGCTTT
>DATFJD010000105.1:0-2351 GCA_035269475.1 Halalkalibaculum sp. | reverse complement strand
CATGAGGATGATGATCCCGGTTTGCCGGGTATTCAAGGCGGTTTCCCGAAAGTTATTTACACGGATAACCCCGAATATAACGGACCGGTCTCTGTTTCTGTTAGCTCTACAGCGGCTGAGGGCAGCGAAACGATTTCCGGCACTGAAGGGTGGAACCTGATGGGGAATCCCTTTGGCGAAGAAATATCTGTTAATGAGTTGCTAAGTACGCTGAGAAGGGCATTGCAGGTTGAAAGTCCGGATCTGCAGATAAATGGCAATGTCTATGTTTGGGATCCGGCAGCAAATGGCGGTAATGGCGATTACCTTGTAATGGAAGAGAATAAAGACCATAAAATTCTGCCATTTCAAGCCTTCTGGATTAAAATCAGTAATGCTGCTACAGGTGAGAATGTTACTGTAAGTGCAACACTGAAACGAGATGAGCTTCGTGCCGGTAATTCAAATCTTTTTAAGGAGAGCAATCGCGAGGAATTCGGTTTTATTCTAAGCCTGGGCGATGATGTTTCTTTTGATGATTATCAGTTGGCATTCAACCGAGACGGGGCCGTCGACACGGACATCCATGATGCATTTAAGCTGCATTCAATGAACAACAACTCACTCAGCTTGTATAGCCTGTCCGGTGAAGACAAACTTATGAAGAATGTTCTGCCTTATGGCCTCAGCAGTACCTTGGAAATTCCTCTGGATTTCGATGCCGGCGGGAGGGAGTCACTCAGTTTTGGATGGGAAGGCCTTAATGATGTGCCGGACAGCTGGAACGTTACACTGACTGATAAGAAGCTGAACAAAGAGATTAATTTACGGTCAGCGGCAGATTACCGTTTTACGGTATCTCCCGCAGAAGGCAGAAATAGCCTTAAGGAAGAAGCGGAAGGGCCGGCTCTGAAGATGGAAAGGCAAGAAAGTAAAGAACCACGATTTATTTTGACGGTAAGTCCCGGAAGCATGGAACAGGCAAATTCCCCGGATATCCCCGAATCTGTAAAATTAAATCCCAATTATCCGAATCCCTTTAATCCCGCAACTACCATCAGTTACGAGTTAAAAGAAGATTCGGAAGTGTTACTGAGTATCTGGAACATTGTTGGACAAAGAGTGGTGACGCTTGTTGATGGAATGAAAGAAGCCGGTGAGCATACCGCTACCTGGAATGCCAGTGAAATGCCCAGCGGTATTTATATTGCGCAGCTGGAAGTAGCCGGAGAAGTATTTATCCGAAAGATGACGCTCATAAAGTAATGTTTATCCTGGAGATACACCTTTTCCCATGTTCCTTTTTGATTCCCCTCTCTATTGCCACTATCTTTGTTGAAATCATACCTGCGTTTAAACTGTTATCAACACACATTTAACTATAAATAAAAAGAAGGAGTACATACACTTAGCACATGCAATATAAAAATGTACAAGGCATCGACATTCCTGAGATCGGTTTAGGAACTTATAAATTACATGACCGGGAATGTTCGAATGCTGTTAGAATGGCACTGGACCTCGGTTACCGCCACATTGATACCGCGCAAATGTACAAAAACGAGAGAGAGATAGGAGAAGCAATGAGCGTTTCAAATGTCTCTCGTGAAGATATTTTTCTTACCACAAAAATATGGCATACGAATCTTGATTCTGAGGATGTGCTCCAAACCACGGAAGAGACTCTCAGGAACCTGGATACCCCCTATGTAGATTTACTTCTCATTCACTGGCCAAACCACCAGTATGATTTGCGCAAAACCATTGAAGCTATGCTGGTTTTGCGTGACCAGGGTAAGGCAATGAATATCGGCGTCAGCAATTTTCCGCTTTCCATGCTTAAAAAGGTAAATGATGAAATCAGGGCACCAATATTCTGTAACCAGGTTGAGTTCCACCCATTCCTGGATCAGCTCGACCTGCTGGATTATGCTATCGAGAAAGATATACTGCTAACGGCCTACAGTCCGCTGGCCCAGGGCAAGGTTATGGAAAATAATGTTCTGCAGGAAATAGGGGAGACTCACGGTAAAAGCCCTGCACAGGTTTCCCTGCGTTGGCTCATAGAACAGGAAAATGTAGTAGCTATACCTAAAGCCAGTACCAGGGAACACCTCCAGGCCAACATCGACATCTTTGATTTTGAGCTGAGCGATGAGGAGTTTGACCGAATTGACCGTTTGGAAAAAGCGCCAAGGCTGGTGAACCCAAGCTTTGCTCCTGACTGGGATTAGTTGCAGCATTTATCCCGTTGCGGAACGAATCAGGAGGATCTGTTTTTGTTAAAATACACAGAAATAGATCTTACTGAGACATGATATTCAGCAAATCAGACTACTTCATAATTTCAGCTGCTGTCGTCGCTTTTGCAC
>DATFJD010000104.1:0-2082 GCA_035269475.1 Halalkalibaculum sp. | reverse complement strand
TTCTTTCATCTGCTTGAAGTTATCCTGCTTGTCTCTGATCCATTGCTCAGCATCCTCAGGCTTCAAGGGATGGGGAATACTCAATGTTTTCGCTGCTATCTCCCGGGCCCCTGCCAGCTGCAGAACTTCCTCTTTGTCTGCAAGACTAAAACCTCTAAGCAGCAATCGGCCGGTATGAAGTTCAGGAAAGTTTTTCATTGTTCATTAAGCAGAACACAGATAATAAGGGTGGATACGAATTTTAATAGTTCATTTCCGTCCATTCCTCTTCGTTCGTGTGCTATTTTATTCGTTTTCGGAAAAGGCCGAATCGAATGCTGCGGATGAAGGCGGGAAGTCAATGCTTTTTACGTAGGCGCACGACTCTTCCGCCCCAAATTCACGATCCATGCCACTGTCCTCCCACTCTACCGACAGAGGTCCGGCATACTCAATGCGATTCAGCGATCGAATCACTCGTTCAAAATCGATATTCCCGCGCCCCACGGATACAAAATCCCAGAACCGGTCTTTATGCCCGAAGTCCAGATGGCCTCCGAAGACGCCCGATCTACAGGATTCATCCGACCACCACACATCTTTCATATGTGCGTGATAGATACGGTCACCGAATTCTTCAATAAAAGCTATATAATCCACACCCTGGTAACCCATATGGCTGGGATCGTAATTAAAGCCGAAAGCCTCCCTTCCATCCAATACTTCAATTGCCCGCTCTGCTGTAGAAATGTCAAAGGCAATTTCTGTGGGGTGAACTTCCAGTCCGAAACGAATCCCTTCATCATCAAAAACATCGAGAATGGGGTTCCAGCGTGACGCAAAGTCCTGGAAGCCTTCTACTACCATCTCAGGTTTGTTCGGCGGAAACGAGTATAGCTTCGACCAGATAGAACTGCCGGTAAAACCATTTACCACCTCCACACCCAGCTTAGCCGCAGACCGGGCCGTATCCTGAATCTCTTTGGCAGCCCGCTGCCGAACCCCTTCAGGATCTCCGTCGCCCCACACGTGTTTGGGCAGGATATCTTTATGGCGCTCGTCAATCAGGTCGCATACAGCCTGACCGACAAGGTGATTGCTCACAGAAAATACTTCCAGCCCGTGTTCGGCCAGGATCTCCTTTCTGCCCTCGCAGTATCCATCTTCCTTCAGGGCTTTCTGTACGTTAAAGTGGTCTCCCCAGCATGCAAGTTCCAGCCCGTCATAGCCCCAAGAAGCAGCTTTTTCGGCTATAGTTTCCAGTGAAAGGTCGGCCCACTGACCGGTAAAGAGTGTTACAGGACGTGCCATAAATCAAGTTATTTTAGTGTTGATTTTCTGATTGAATGGAATGCTTTATTCTCGCTTATTTGCGGATAAATGTCAAAGGGAGAAAAAGGCAGGAGGCAGGATAAATTTATAGTTATCTGGTTGCCCTTTCCGGTTATACCACTAAGGGGAACAAAGGAGCACTAAGGTGCACAGAGAGATAGTGCAATAAGAAGCTTTTGGTTACCAGTTCGCAGGGTCTTTTCTTATATATTAGATTTCGCATCCTTTACTTTCATACTCGCAAATGGTATAACGAGAGCTTTAATCTAAGGCAAATTAAAGATCCCAAGTCAAGCCCGTGATGCCAATCTCTCCTTTTTTTGTATTGCTCGTCATACAATATCTTAATTAGTCATCCCTGCGAAGGCAGGGACCTCATAAAGGTGATGCATTATTCCATGTTATGTATCCGTGATAAGTCTAACAACTCTCTTTGGTCCCTAATGAAGACGTGTTGCCACCTGCGAAGACTGGCCAACGTAAATCTTGTCAAACGCCGGAGAGTGCAATACATAGACCCCAAACATAGGCTTCGCTTAAAGGATAGGTGAAAAGTAGCGTGGGGCGGAATCGAACCGCCGACCTCCGGGTTATGAATCCGACGCTCTCACCAACTGAGCTACCACGCCATCAACTCGAAAGGAAGCCAAATATAAAACTTTTCTGATAAAAGATTAAGCTATTTTTTTACTTACTATTAAAGGCCCCAGCACACTAAATACCTTAGTGCTAAGCATAAGCTAAACTTCTTTTTGAGGCTCTTCATTTTCG
>DATFJD010000103.1:0-3158 GCA_035269475.1 Halalkalibaculum sp. | reverse complement strand
ATGCTTCGTCCCGGCTATGCTATTGAATACGATTACTTTCCGCCGCACCAGATAAAGCGAAGTATGGAAACCAAGATTACCGAAGGGCTATTCTTCGCCGGCCAAATTAACGGTACAACCGGTTACGAAGAGGCGGCATGCCAGGGCCTTATGGCAGGAATCAATGCGGCAAGAAAAGTTCAGGGAGATGATGAATTTATTATCAAACGCTCGGAAGGTTATATCGGCGTACTTATTGATGACCTTATTACCAAAGGTACCGAAGAGCCCTACCGCATGTTTACCTCCCGCGCCGAGCATCGTATTCTGCTTCGGCAGGATAATGCGGACCTGCGGCTCACCGAGCTGGGTTATAAAATAGGACTGGCTTCTGAAGAGCGTTTCCAAAACTATAAAGTAAAAAAGGAGGCTATTGATAAACTGCATGACCTTATAGCAGACTATACCGTATATCCCGAGAAGATGGATCCCATGCTTAAAGAACAAAGTACCACCGTCCTCTCACAGCCGGTTAAAGCAAAAACCCTTATTCCCCGTCCCGAAATATCCATTTATAATCTCATCGACGCTGATGCAGAGCTCAAGCAAAAGGCCGCTGAAATAACGGAAAATCCCAGGGTATATGAACAGGTTGAAATTCAAATTAAGTATGCAGGATATATTGAAAAAGAGTTTGAGATGGTTGAAGAAATGAATAAAAAAGAAGACATGCTCATCCCGGAAACGCTTGAATACGAACGAATAAACTCTCTCTCTTCTGAGGGACGACAAAAACTCGATCGCGTCAGGCCCGAAACCCTTGGGCAGGCAAGCAGAATTAGTGGCGTAACTCCGAGCGATATCTCTGTACTAATGGTGTACTTAAAAAACTGATATTTCCCGTTAATAGAGTAGTGATATGTCAAGACACCTCATCAATATATCATCTGCGAAGCTTTTCCCTATCTGCTTAATACGTGTTCTATTATATTGTTCCACGTGAAACAATCAGATATCACATATCGTCATGTTCCACGTGAAACCTTTTCCGCTGTCGATAAACTTATTAAAGAAAAGCGGGAGCAGCTCGAGCATTTTCTTGACCGCCTGCTGTGGTGGAACAAGCGCATTAACCTGGTGAGCCGTGATGTTCCACGTGAAACAATCTTTGAACATATCCGCCATTCCCTGTTAATTAGCGGGCTTCAGAGCTATAAAGACAGTTCCCTAATCGTTGATACGGGAACCGGCGGGGGGCTGCCCGGCATACCGCTTGCGATAATCTCTCCTGAAAAAGAGTTTATTCTGAATGACATAGTAACCAAAAAAGTAATGGCCATTAAACAAATGGCCCGGACCCTTGGCCTTAAAAATGTATCTGCGGTTGACTTTTCTATTGAAAAAGCTACCATAGATTCCCCTTTTCTCCTGATTACAAAACACGCTTTTAAAGTCAATGATCTCATCCGAATGACATCCGGCTTGCCCTGGCAAGAAATCATTTTCTATAAAGGAATGGATTTTAAAGAAGAGCTTGAAGGCATAGACACCCCCCTTTCTATTACGGCGTATGATCTTTATAAGGAAAACAAGGAACCCTTTTACAGGGACAAAGCCTTGGTGGTTATTTCCCGGCAATAACCGGCCGCCCGCTTAGAACACTTAAGAAAAAACTATATCTTTGGACATCAATTAAAGTGCCCAAGCGGTAAAACCAACCTTATTCTATGAAAAGTTCAGAGCGCCGGATGAAGCTTATTCTGCTTCTCCAACAATCCAACCACAGGCTTACGGTTAATGATATAGCAGAGAAATTCGATATCAGCCGCCGCACAGTGTTCAGGGATTTTAACGCCCTTTCGGAATTGAATGTCCCGGTTACCTGGGATGAGTATAGCGGTTACGGTATCATGCCCGGCTACAAGATCCCTCCCCTGATGTTTACATCCAAAGAGCTGGCCACCATTATGGTCGGACTAAATTTTGTGAAGTCTCAGGTCGACAAAACCCTGGTGGAAGATGCCGAAGGCGTTGAATTGAAAATCAAAGAGTTGCTGCCGGATGAACTACGGGAATTCATGGAGTCTCTGGAAGAACGAACGGTTGTGGATCCCTACATGAATTACGGTGCCGAAAAATCCGACGGGGGAAATTGGTATTTGATCAGCAGCGCTATCTCCCAAAACAAATCCATCCGTTTTGTCTACCGGAGCAAAAGTGACGAAGAGTTGTCCGAACGAAAAATTGATCCCTACCTGATCGTATTTTTTCGCGACCACTGGAATGTCATCGGGTTTTCCCACAAAAGAGAGGCCATTCGGAATTTTGTGCTCGATCGCATGTCAAAAATCGAAATTCTGGAAGAAAAGTTTGTGCCTTACGGGCAAATCGACACAGAGGGGCTTATTTTTCGATCTGACGAGAGTTCCCATGAAATAGTGGTAGATGTATCCGAAACAGCTTTGAGGCGCTTTGAGGCGAATCTACCGGCTAAAATAATTAAGAAAGAAAACGTAAAACCTAATTTTATTAGGTTCAGATTTTTGTTTGATAACCTGGCATTTATTAATGAATGGCTTTTACAATTTCCAAGAGATGTTAAAATTGTCAGTCCGGATATTCTAATCAAAAAAAGAAATGATTTGCTAGACGAAATTAAAAACTAGAAGTATATTTTTTTATTAATAGCTGATATTATAATCTATATAAAATAACTATTATTAGTTAATCCATATGTTTATATTCGTTCTTATAATATATTATTTATGTAACTTATATTGATGATTTTTCCTTAAGCAAAACGAGCCAAGTCCCGGAGGCTTGGCTCGTTTTGATATTGATGACTTTAGCCTAATTTGGACTAGACATCGGGTCCTGCCTCGATGATTTCATCGTGACTGTCATCCTTGTATTTTTCAAAGTTTTTGTTAAACAGCTTACCCAATTTTTCAGCTTGCTTGTCGTATTCGTCCGAAACCGCCCAGGTATCCCGGGGCAGCATAATATCCGGGTCAACATTAGGGCACTCTGTCGGTATTTCGAATTTAAAAACGTCGTCCGTTTCCGTATCGGCATTATCCAGATCTCCTGCATGAATGGCATTGATAATGGCTCGCGTGTTCTTAAGGTCAATTCTTTTTCCCGTTCCGTAGGGTCCGCCGGTAAGCCCGGTGTTTACC
>DATFJD010000102.1:0-6062 GCA_035269475.1 Halalkalibaculum sp. | reverse complement strand
AACAACGATCCCTTTGGGTCAACTCATGTGGCAGAGCAGGTGCAAAAGACATTGCCGGATGCCCGTTTGCATACAGTCGATGGCGGTCATGCCCCATGGCTGAATAACACGGATAAAATTGGCAGGATAACGGAAACCTTTCTTGGGGAGCTAGGCTAAACTGATCCGGTCTGTGATTTTATTTTAAAACAGGAAATATTCAAACTGGGAAGGTTCTTGGTTAAATATTTTGCACGCCTTTTCTTTGATCAAAGAGAAGGCGTGCAAATGGAGCTGGCGGCTCTATCTTTATCGGTTTATCGAATTATGACCATTTACGCAGATTATAAATCGGTGTAAAATATACCAACGCATAACTCCATCCCTAAGAATCATAACCGAAACTTGTAGTTGTAATATCCCGGCGCTATTATAATCTCATGTTTTTATACTCTTACAGCAATATGAAGACAATTGACTATTCATGAAGCCATCCTCATTACTATCCTTTAGGAATATCCTTTCGCTGCTAATTGTGGTTGTTTTCACCGGTTGTTCCAACAGTATTCATAAGCAGGTTAAATCAACGCTCCCCACATACGAGAAGGAGACCGTAATCATTCAACCCGATGCTGCTATTTTTATTTTTATACCCCAGCCCAGAGCCGAATGGTACTGGCATCAGGACCAAACCCCTTATAATGCAGGAGAATACAGCTTTAGTTTTGAATTTAAACTGAAAGAGGCACGCTATTCTTGTGGATATAGCCTATTTAAACATCCAATGGCAAAAGCTGACTCCGGTACATTCAAAGAACTTATAAGTGCGGGACAGATAGACTTGTGGAAAATGGAGACGGGCACCGGTATGCCCCTAAGTGGTAACCGGGTAGCTATTGCCGTTACCGGCCGGCGTGTCGATTATACACGTATGCGGATCGTCGTAAATGAAAATTCTATGGCAATTATTTTAAAAGAAAAAGACAGTGTAGAACAATTTAACAGGTCCCGTCCCGACAGTATCTTATTTATTCAAAACTTTCCCACAAAGTCATTGATAAAAAAAGCTGTCAAAGTTACCTATCGTAATAATACCGGCAATGTAGAATGAGACCCAGCGAGAACTATTAAGATCAATCTCTATATCTGTTTAAGATTTACAGCATCAATCTCTTATGCAACAATCTACTATTCAGCCTTCCATTGAGGTCTTCGATATTATTATCATGGAGCCGATGGTCACTCTTACTGACCTTTGTATTACTGCTGTATGTTTGTACGCTTTCTTTCGGCTCAAAAAATTAAATAAGCAAGGTAAAGTCCATCGTTATATGCGATGGTATTTTCTGATCATGGCCATAGCAACTTTTTTGGGCGGGATTTTGGGACATGCTTTTCAATATTCTGTAGGACTTCAATGGAAACTCCCGGGCTGGTTGACAAGTATGTTTTCCGTCATGGCTATTGAGCGTTCTTCCATAATGCATGCCAGTCCGCTTCTTAATAAAAAGTTCAGCCGGTTTCTCGAGATAGCGAATGTTGTAGAACTAATAACTTTTGCTGTAATCACCTTCTCAACGTTGAATTTTTTCTTTATCCAGGTCCACTCTGCATATGGCTTGGGATTAATAGTACTGCCTTTACACTTTTATGTTTATAGAAAAACCAGGAATGAAGGAAGCCGAATAATATTTCTATCCGTGATTTTTGCCACTCTTGCCGCTTTCTTTTATACCAGTGAAATCGGCCTGCACGTGTGGTTTAATCACCTGGATCTTGCGCATACGGTAATGTCTATCAGCCTGTACTTTTTCTATCGAGGAGCTTTGAAACTTGAGGTTCTACAGTCTGATGATACGGTTCAGGCTGGTACGTCATTTTTTGAAACAGTGAAAAACGCGATTGCCCTTAAGAATAGCTCCGAAGTCAACTAGTGTTAATCATTGATGGTCTTTGAGGCCGTTGTTTATGGATACAGGGTTAAGAGGTACAGGTGTATAAGCGATGGATGGGAAGTGCTGATTTGAAATACTGAAACTTATTCCTCTTCCCTTCCGGTTCCCTTTGCTTAAACGATCACCAACATTTTAAATGACTCACCCTCAGATGGGTCTTGAGCCAATGAGAAATGATTACAAAAAGAAGAGCAAATAAAAAAATAACCGGAACACATTTGTAATTACTTTCGGTCTGAAAGTCAAAACAAATAAGCCGCGGATAATTTTTCGGCTTTTTACTGATTCCGCCGTAGCAGTTTCAGTAATTGTGTTCACCTATAATTAGCAGAATTAAGGACTTATTGTCAATAGCCGGCACCAAATACTTTCCCACAACTTTTCCACATAGTTATCCACATTTATTCAATATCATCTCCTTAGCAGGCTCTAGATACCACGGCAACCGGCGGCCGAACCATGTGGGATTATGGTGATATTTATGATTTAAGCCCGGTAAAATTACTTAATCTGTACTTTATGATTGTTTAGGATGATACTTTTTGTAACTTAATGTAAGTAAGGTGTAGTATAAAGTTTCAAACAACCCCCGAAGCCATGAGCGCCTTAAAAACCCAGCAGAATGAAGGAAATGTAATTGCTTTTCTAAATGCCGTTGAAGAAAAACAGAAAAGGGAAGACAGCCTCGCCTTATTGGATATTATGAAAGAGGCTAGCGGAGAAGAACCGAAAATGTGGGGGCCGAGTATTGTTGGTTTCGGGAAATATCATTACAAGTATGAAAGCGGGCGTGAAGGCAACTGGTTTTTAACCGGTTTCTCACCCAGAAAACAAAAAATGAGCGTCTATATCGTGCCCGGTTTCGAACGCTTCAATGACCTTATCGCTCGCCTTGGCAAGTATAGTACCGGTAAATCCTGCCTCTATTTCAAAAAACTTACCGACATTGACTGCGATATTCTGAGCCAGCTGATTAGGGAATCCGTTGAATACATGAAGAAGAAGTATTCCTGAACATACTATTTCATTTAGCTTCAGACCTGCCCAAAACGGAATCCGATATGGCAACACAATCCATTCAAATAGATTCTGATTTTTTGAATGCTGATTTCCGCTGAGCATATCGCTGCGCTGAGTAGCGGCCTGTTAACAGAAAATCGTCCGTGATACAGCGCATCAATCAGCGGGGCTTTGCAAGAAAACAACAGAGATTGGTTTTAAAGTTGTTATACGCTCTACCTTTATCATCTAAATAACTAATCGTCAACTTAAATATTTTTATGGTGCTAATGAGTTAGCTACATGCGTTTGACGCCTCTCTTACTGCCTTGTAAGCAGCTCATCCAGGAATACTTCTGTATTCATCACCTCTTTCTTCCAGTTTGTTCTCAACTGATCCAGCAGCTCGGCCTGGGCCCAACCGGTATAGTAGAACATGGATTCTGAAAACTGCATATCACTCTTGAGCTGACTGATTTCCTGCTTGCGCTGGTCACCGTACTCACGATAGGCATTAAAATCCGGCACGCTTTTCATTGACGCTACGGGTTTATAACTCGGAGAGCCCGCTGCCTTGGCCCATATGCTCAGCTCCGCATATTTGGCGAGTCCTTCAAGCCATTCACGCTGCTGTTCGTAGCGAATCAGTTCGTCAGTCAACACCTCCCTCCTCTCCTTCCTCAAGCTAGTCCACTGCTGTACCAATTCCTGCCGGCGAAGGCTATCTTCCGTGACCAGTGCCTCGGCAAGCTTTTCGCGTTCTTTCAACCATTGAGATCGAAAATCATCATCGCCCCAGGGATACTCTTCTTCAAAAGTCGTCGCCTGCTCTGCCTGTTTAAGCCGCTTATAAGCAAAACGGGCCTGCAACACATGAAAAGATTCATGCAGCACTGCCGATACGAACCAGTCACTGTTGAAGCGACTGGTGAAAATAAAATACGGAAACACCGGGGCTAAAAAACCGGGCAGCTCATCTTGTATAATTTCCGCCAGGTGAATACCGGTCCACTCTTTTGTGGTCATGCTGGCGGCATAAGTATCGCCAATACGCACAATAAAAGCCTGGGGAGTGTTTCCATTGTCCGGCAGGGTCTGCCGGTAATAGGTTTCTCCGGATACTTGTTCCCATGTCCCGCCTCCGGCTATGCCATAGGGTACTCTCACCCATCCCGGTGAGGGCTCTCGAAGACCGGTTAAAAAAGCGTATTCTTCATTGTAGAGCAATATCGGAATATCCAGAGAAGACCACCCTGGCCAAACTTCATCCCCCAGCGTATTTCTAAGGTGGTTTATTTCCTGTATTCGTGCCAATTCCTGCTCACTCAACTGTTCTACCTCCGAAGAGGCATTGGGTAAAGTTTGATTATAAATTGCTGTTCCGGCCAGTAGTATAGTAAGCAATAGCAGGAATCCACCCACTATCTTAAGGATGAGTGAGAGGCAACTTCTTTTTTTCATTTCAAATCAATTTTACGTGTCAGCATCTCAGAAATATTTGGTCATAGCATTATGTACCGGCACAGCAACCGGCACTCCGTATCCTTATTAAATATAGCACTTCGGACTGCGGGTACCTGCTCGGGTCAGCAATTACCAAAATTTCCAGTTGGCTAACTCTTTGTTTAACGTTTCTATGAACACATTTCCCCTTAGCCATCCCAGTATACCGCATATACCGAGGTAAGCTAGAAATATAGGGTTGTTGAAATCGAAGAATACGGATCCCGGCCCTAAAGAATATCCCTTGAAAAATCCCCAGAAATAAAAAACCTGAACCAGGATGGCAGCAAGTATCACGGAAAGAATAGCTGTTTTCGTTCTGTCCCATATGCCAGGGATTTCCTTATGCTTACTTTCATCAATTTTGATGTCAAAATTCTCCGGATCCATAGCAAGAACTCACAGCATTTTCATATTAAAACCTGCAACTGCACTATAAAAATAAGATTGATTAAAATTGAAACTTAAACAAGGATATTTATAACAAAACCAACTTGGCGGTTACCAAAAGTTTGATTGGAGAAATCATAGAATGAGGATTAAACGGTACAGTTTGCAGTTCTCCGCCAGACTTGTAACTTAGAACCATTCAATAAATAAATTTTGAGAGGAATTATACTATGATGCGTCAATTGATTATTGCAGTGACAGCATTTCTGCTGGCCGTGGGACTGGGATTAACCGTAGTTTCAAACAGTGCCAACGCACAGTCCGGGAGTGAGTGGATATCCCTGTTTGATGGTGAAACCCTGGATGGTTGGAAAGCAAGTGAAAACCCGGAAACATTCAGCGTCAGCGATGGAGTTATAGTAGCTGACGGGCAACGGTCTCACCTTTTTTACATTGGAGAGATTCAAAATCACAACTTTAAAAACTTCGAATTTAAGGCTGACGTGAAGGCGGATCCGGCTTCTAATTCGGGCATCTATTTTCATACAGAATACCAGGATTCGGGATGGCCGGCAAAGGGTTATGAGGCCCAGGTTAATAACTCCGGCTCCGATCCCCGTAAAACCGGCAGCTTATACGCCATTGAAGATGTAGAAAAAGCACCCGCCGAAGACGGAGAGTGGTTTACCATGTACATTAAAGTGCAAGGAGATCATATCACCATCAAGGTTGATGGAAAGACTACCGTAGAATATACTGAGCCTGACCAAGTTGAAAGACCGGAAAACATGGCGGGACGGCTGCTTTCAAGCGGGACCTTTGCCTTGCAAGGCCATGATCCGGAAAGCACGGTTTACTACAAAAACATTATGGTAAAGGCACTCCCCGAAGAGTAGTAAAATTATGGAGAAATTGTATTAGCCAATTACTCCCTTTTTCATTCGGGCTGCAGTACTTCGCTACTGCTGATTAAATAAGTCCTTAACGGCATCTTTTGCCTTATCTTTCAGACCTTCAATCTGTCCGCTTAGCGCCGAATTAAGTGCCTCATTGATGATTCTGGAAGTTATCTGCCGGATGACCTGCGCTGTTGAACTGCTTCCCTGCTTGCCAACATCCTGCAGTTCAATATTCCCCATTTTGACTACCGCCGAGCGTTCTCCACCAATATTTGGCGTCACCGACACCTGCCCGTTTTTCACCAGCAGATGCTCAATAATCATACCCGTTGAGGAT
>DATFJD010000101.1:0-4975 GCA_035269475.1 Halalkalibaculum sp. | reverse complement strand
GGTTACATGGGTGGTATATTCAAAAGGATCTCCGTCATAAAGCACCAGGTCTGCGTCTTTACCTGCACTAAGCGATCCGACGCGGCCGTCAACTCCAAGAATTTTTGCAGCATCAAGGGTCAATGCCTGAAGTGCCGCTTCTTTAGGGAGTCCGTTAGCAACGGCAATTGCAGCCTCAAAAAGAATGATTCGCGTTTTCGGCACATATCCCTCATAAGCGCTTTGAAAAGCAAAGGGGATGCCCGCTTTATGCAGCTTCCCGGCTGTTTCAAAACTGGCATTTTGGGTGTCGCCGTAGGTGCGAACCATCGTAGGATGTACGATGACCGGAATGCCGGCCTCTTTAATTTCATCGAGTACCAGGTACGCTTCGGCCGCACCGTCGAGCACCATATTGAAATTAAACTCTTCTTTCAGACGCAGTGCCGTCATGATATCATTGGCTTTCTGGGCGGTAATTAGGGCGGTCACTTTACCGGCAAGCACGTCAGCCAAAGCCTCCATCTCAAGATCCATGGAGGGCGGATTCTCGCTGTTTCTCTTTTCCGCATACTCTTTGGCATCGATGAACTTCTGACGAAGCATGGCCATGCCTTTGGCTCGTGTTCCCGGGGACTTAAAGTTGCGGCTGACACCCGAACCCAGGGTCATGGCAATCATTGCGGTAGTATCAACCACGGCCTCTTCTACGGTATGATAACCTGTCTTTGCAATCATTGTCTGACCGCTGGCAAGGGCACCGGGCCCGTGTCCGGTGTGGATGGTGGTGACGCCTTTATTCATGACAAAGGCTACCAGTTCTTCTCGGGCATTGTAGGCGTCGATAGCCCGAAGCTGAGGCTGAATAGCATTGGATGTTTCCAGCTGGTCCTGGTCGCTGTCCTGGTTATAAATACCTGCGAGGCCCACAACGGTTCTTGCATCTACCAGGCCCGGGCTTACTACGGCAGCTTCATAAACGGTATAACTGTCGGGTATAGAGATCTGCGAAGCCGTTCCGACCCGCTCTATTTTGCCGTCTTTAACCAGTACCACCCCGTTCGATAAGGTTTGCCCATCCATGGTGTATACCGTTTGGGCTTTAACGGCTACCTGTGCTTCTGCAGAAAAGGGAGCAATCAGTAAGACCGCGAGTATAGCTAATGTCGATTTTAAGATGTTCATATATGATAAATTCATTTTTGCTCCTAATTATCGTGTGAGTGAAAAGTGCCGCGGAATACATCATAGCCGCCGGTTGCGAACTTTTTGTCTTCCGGGTCAGAACGGTCAAAACGCTTTCTGCCTTCTACCCAGGTTTGCTCGATGTGGGTATACACGCTAAGCGGATCCCCTGAGAGTATTACAAAGTCAGCGTCCTTGCCTTTTTCAAGGGTCCCCACTCTGTGCTCTATATCCATCATTTTAGCATTGGCAATAGTGACTGCTTCCAGCGCTTTTTGGCGGCTCATACCGGCTCGTACCCCGAATGCGGCAGATCGCAGGAAAATGCGTGAATCGGTAATACCGTCATCCGTGTGATAGCCCACGAGTGCGCCGGCTTCTTCAAGCTCGGGACCGTTGGTATAGCGGATGTCTACGGCTTCCATTTTCCCGCCGGGGGAGTCCAGAACGATGATAGAAGCAGGTACTCCGGCTTCTGCAATTTCATCGGCCACTTTCCAGGCCTCGCTCACATGATGCAGTACCAAGCGGTAACCGAACTCTTCTGAGAGGCGGATGGCCGTGAGAATGTCGTCATGGCGGTGTGTATGATTGTGTACGATTCGCTTGCCTTCCAGAACCTCAACCAAGGCCTCCATTCCGGGATTACGCTTTGGCATCTTCTCCGGGTCACCGTCGGCCTTCTGAATTTTGTCGCGGTACTCCCGGGCTTTGATAAAGAGGTCACGTACCATGGCGGCCGACTTTGCGCGTGTGCCCGGGAAGGCTCCTTCGCCAATCGGATTGGTGCCGTTGGCCATCTTCAATCCGCCGGATACTTCGACCTCAGGATCATCTGTAAACAGCATATCTTCAATAATATTTGCATCGCGGAGCTTCAGATAAACCGTCTGCCCGCTCATCAGGTGTCCGGAGCCGGGCATGACATTTACGCTGGTAATGCCTCCGGCCAGGGCTTTGTTAAAGGAGTCGCTGCGCGGGTCAATGGCATCGAGTATGCGTACATCCGGATGGAGTGCCGACGACCGGTCGCCGCCATCGCCTTCACCGATATGGGAGTGTGGATCTACCAGCCCGGGCATAATAACTTTACCGCTGGCATCAATTACATTGGCACTGGAGGGAATGCGGACGTCTTCTTCATTTCCGACCGCAGAAATTTTACCGTCTTTTATCACTAAAACTCCGGATTCAATTTCATCACCCGCAATAGGAATGATTTTTGCACCTTTAAATACCTGCACGCTTTCCTGGGCAACAGAAGCCAAGGGAAACAGAAGTGCAAAAAAGAGAAAATAAATAAATGATCGCTTCATAAATCACTTAGGTTTAAGTTTTGAATTTGTAATATAGTAGCAGAACTTTGGCCATTATCCTAAGAAGGAGTCATTCAGGCAAATTTCCGGTAACAGTTTTTTAAGCTTTTACAAAAATGCAGCAACTTTTGACTGAACTTATGACTCCAATTTTTGATCGATTACCTAAGATAGCTGATTTCAAATGTCTATAAATATTCCGCCTCTTACTAAAAACCGGAACGGTGATGACCGCACCGTGGGCTTTGAGCTAGAATTTGCGGGGCTCGAAATCACCCGAACCGCTGAGATCATACAGGAATCCTTCGGTGGAGAGATCATAGAAGGCAATAGATATGAATACAAAATTGTGAATACCGAACTGGGAGATTTCAGGGTAGAACTGGATGCGGTGATCCTTCAGAAAATGGCTTCCAAAAAACTGTTTAAAAATATCGGGCTGGATATTGATACCGGCAAACTTAGTAACTCCATTGAAGATGTACTTGATAAGATGGCCAAAACTGTTGTGCCTATTGAAATTGTAATGCCTCCCGTGAAGCTGGATGATATTGAAAGGCTGGAATATTTGCAGGTTCAGCTGCAGAAAAATAAAGCTGAGGGCACCAAAACATCCCTTATTCATGCTTTTGGCATGCATCTGAATATAGAATGTCCGGACCTTGAAACAGATACGCTCCTTAGCTATCTGAGAGCATTTTTACTGCTTTATCCCTGGCTGCTGGAGAAATTGAATGTCGACATCACACGCCGTATTTCACCTTTTGTTGATCCTTTTCCGAAAGCCTATACCGAGAAAGTATTGAATCCGGACTACGCACCCGATCTTGAATCCCTGATGGACGACTACCTCCGGTTTAATGATACCAGGAATCGTCCGCTGGACATGATGCCTATTTTCGGTTATTTGGATAAAGAACGAACCGATAAAGTACTGGGCAGCGAAAAAAATAATCCGCGTCCTACCTTCCATTACCGGCTGCCTAACAGTAAGATTGATGAACCTGACTGGAAGTTCTCCGGCGAGTGGAATGACTGGTGTGAGGTTGAAAAGCTGGCAGTGAATAGCGAAATGCTGACAAAACTGAGCAAGCTATACCTGCTGAGGAAAAGCCAAACCCTCGTTTCTTTCAAGAAAGAGTGGGCTGATACGGTCGGCATTCTATTGGATCTGGAAGGTGGTTGAATTTAATTACAAGATGAGCCTGCAATGAATAAAAAGAAACCGTTGGTTGCTATTACGGGTCCGGACAAAGGGGGGACATCTGCGTGGTGGTTTACCCGTTTAGGCGTCTGGCTTCAGGGTGGCAAAGCTATAAGGATTACACCCTCTAGCCCGCACAGGGGCATAGACTTGGATGCCTTGATCTTAGGGGGAGGCGCTGATATCAATCCCGAGCGATACGGGCAATCCCTGCTGGATGAGCTCTCCGGGAAGAAAAGGCCGAAGCCCTCGGGAAGCCGGCAGTGGTTTTTCAGAATCATATCCATGCTGATTTTTCCTATCCTGTTTCTCATTCGGAAGCTGTTCTCAACAAAGTCGCCAACCCTGGATCAGGCCAGAGATGAAGTTGAACTGGAGCTGATTGACTACGCATTACAGAAGGGCATACCCATTCTGGGGATTTGCCGGGGAGCGCAGCTGATCAACGTGCATTTCGGGGGCAATCTTTATCAGGATATCGATACTTTCTACGGGGAGGTACCAAAAGTGAATACTATCTGGCCCGAAAAGAAAGTGGAAATAAAACACGGAAGCAAACTGGAAGGCGTACTGAACACATCAGGGCTTTGGGTAAATGCCCTGCACCATCAGGCTGTAGACCGTATCGGAGAGTCTCTTGAAATTGTAGCAAGGGAAGATACCGGTTTAGCGCAGGCTATTGAAAACCCTGATTACCCTTTCTTGATAGGCGTGCAATGGCACCCGGAATACATGCCCCAGATACCCCGGCAACGAGCACTGTTTAAAGCCCTGGTAGAAAGTGCTAAAAGAATTAAAAATGAATAATTAAAAATGAATAATTAGAAGTATTCGCATTTTTTCTATGCTATTAATAATGCAAGTTTTACACAGACTTCTGCAGAGAATTTTTTAATTCTTAACTTTTAATTTTTAATTATTAAATATCCATCTTGTAATCGACGAAATGCCTTTTTTCAATTACCGAATTGATAAATTCGATCGCTTTCTTGTGATGGGCATTCCTGGTGTACATGGTATAGTCAAGCTCTGTCTCAAAGTCAGAAATCAAAACGACGTCAAAAGCCGATCCAGCTTCTTCATCATCTTCCGTAATGTTGATGCCAACCTCAACACTTTTTATTTCATCAATGTTAACCTTGAGGCCTTCGAGAATAAGCTTCATTTTTTCGGCATTCTTCTCTTTGGTGGCTCCTTCAGCTTCATTTTTTAGTTTCCACATTACAACATGACGGATCATATTATTCTCCTACTGAAATTTGTATGACTGTTTTAAATTTAAAATAAATCT
>DATFJD010000100.1:0-2377 GCA_035269475.1 Halalkalibaculum sp. | reverse complement strand
CGCAGTTTCTATGAGTTGCTGAAAAGAAGGAGAACCGTGCGGGAGTTTTCAGAGCGTCCGGTTCCAAGGGAAATCATTGAAGACTGCATTATGGCTGCCGGAACAGCACCGAATGGGGCTAATATGCAGCCATGGCATTTTGTTGTAATAGAAGATGAAAATGTAAAAAAGAAAATTCGCGCTGCCGCCGAAGAGGAGGAAAAAGAGTTCTATGAAAAAAGGGCATCTGAAGAGTGGCTCAAGGCCCTTGCTCCTCTTGGCACGGATGAAAAGAAGCCTTTCCTGGAGGAAGCTCCTTACCTTATCGCAATTTTTGCGGAAAAGTACGGACTAACCGAAAATGGCGACAAGGTGCTCAACTACTATGTAAAAGAGTCGGTCGGTATTGCAACCGGCATGCTTATAACGGCTATACACCATGCAGGCCTTGCATCACTCACGCACACTCCGAGCCCGATGGGATTTTTAAATGACATTTTAGAACGGCCTTCAAATGAAACGCCTTTTCTGCTTCTGGTAGTGGGATATCCGAAAGAGGAAGTGAAAGTGCCGGACATTACTAAAAAACCGCTGGAAGAGATAGCCACTTTCATATAAAATAAGACAATATATATTGCCGGAAAACGAATCACATAAAAAGAAAAGAACCTGGAAGCGGGAAGCGCTGGAGTGGGTTGTCATTATATGCGTTGGCCTATTTATATATGCTATGGGCTGGCATACCGAAATATTGGGACGCCTGCAGCAGGCGGTATTATGGACCGGTATCATTCAGGCAGATACCGAACTTGAGACGAGTCAGCGGGAGGTGGTTGATTATGATATGCCACTTGTCAGCCTCGGGGGCGATATGACTAATCTTTCTGAGTATAAAGGAAAGGTGATTTTTCTGAATTACTGGGCTACCTGGTGCCCTCCTTGCATTGCTGAAATGCCAAATATCCAGAAGCTTTATGAAGAGTACAAAAGCGAGCCGGGGATCAAATTTGTCATGGTTTCCCTGGATGAAGATCCTCAAAAGGCGAAAACATTCCTGGAAAACAGGGGTTTTACCTTTGATGCCTACCGGCTTGCCGGGAGACGTCCGGAAGTTTTCCAGAGCAGTATTATACCCACTACGTATATCATAAGCCGCGGAGGCAGCCTGGCATCTAAAAAGCGTGGTATGGCTAATTATAATACCGATGCTTTTAAAAACTTCCTCGATCAATTATTAGATGAGTAATAGCTCGGATTGTTATATCTTAATGCTCATTGATTTGTAGAAATACTTTGAAAATGGTAACCTAGCTGGTTCCATTGATCACTCGGCTACGCTAAACATTAATAGAGAACACCCTTGTAAAATGAAAATTCGGTTATTAAAGGCATTATTAACGCTTACTATTTTATTTGTCGGAATCACTCACGCGGAGGCCCAAACGAAAGATCAGCCTACCTGGTTGACCGCCTATTTCGGCCATCAGGAATTTGACGGTGACCTGGGAAATGAAATGCTGGAATTTAATGTCGGAGCTGACTGGGCCGGAGGAATCGGGGTGAGTCAGTATCTGCATCGTTACCTGGATCTTGAAGTAGCTGTGATCTACGGACAGCTGGATTATAAAAATTTTGGCAATCCTGCCAGCCCTCTAAAGAGGCTGACTCAGTTCGAGAAGAACTTTGTGAATATTAATGCTTTGCTGAAATTTAGGCCACTGAGAAACCCCCATCCGGTTCAGCCTTATATAGGAACGGGATTTGGATTTACTCCGACATGGGGTAGCGTTTCACGCATAACGTCTATTCAACCCCGGGAGTTGGAAGAACTGCCTTCAAGTAGTAAAACGGCATTCCAGGTACCGCTTCAGCTGGGGGCGGATATCAGAATCACCGATAATATTTCAGCAACGGCCAATGCTACCTACAACCGGACTTTTTCTGATGGAATTGACGGAAGAGGCGGTGATTTTGACATTGATGATATAGACCACGACGATTTTATGGTTTATTCGGTAGGTATTAAGATCGGAATTAATAAGACCAAAGACGCCGATGGTGACGGTATAAGAGATAAGGATGATCTTTGCCCGAATAAGTATGGAACTTCGTTCTGGGGATGCCCGGATAGCGATGGCGATGGTATTGAGGATAATAACGATGCCTGCCCTGAAGTTGCAGGAAGTTCTGCACTAGATGGATGCCCTGACAGTGATGGCGACGGGATTATGAATAGCAAGGATAAATGTCCGAATACTGCAGGGAATTTTGAAAATGAAGGCTGCCCGAACGATACGGACGGTGACGGAATTTTTGATAATGAAGACGCTTGCCCCGAGCAGCCGGGTGACCGGGCCAACAACGGCTGTCCTGAAGATGCTGACGGCGATGGCATAAT
>DATFJD010000099.1:0-12297 GCA_035269475.1 Halalkalibaculum sp. | reverse complement strand
AGCCAGGAAGATTATGATGCCACGCTCAACGAGGTCAATGTTCTAAAATCTGAAGTACAGCTCATAAGAGCGCAAATCGATAAAACGGAAATTCGAGCTCCTTTCAAAGGAAGAGTGGGGTTGAAGTACGTAAGTGATGGCAGCTATATCTCACCGACCTCCAGAATTGCCTCGCTCCAGAATATAAATCCGGTAAAACTCGACTTTTCAGTACCCGAGAGATATGTGAACAGGGTAAGGGTCGGCGATAAAATAACGTTTACCGTTCAGGGAACCGAGCGGGTATTTGAGGGAGAAATTTATGCAATCGAGCCCAAGATTGACTCACAGACGCGGACGTTGCAGCTTAGGGCGTTAAGCGATAATGATGAGGAACTGCTGGTGCCCGGAGCTTTTGCTGATATAGAACTGATACTTGAAACGCTCGAAGACGCCTTAATGATTCCTACCATATCACTGATACCGGAGCTACAAGGCCAAAAAGTTTACCTTTTTAAAAACGGATCGGTAGCAGAACAGCGAGTTCAGACAGGATTGCGAACGGCAGAGAGCGTACGAATAGTCGAAGGCATCCAGCCCGGGGATACGGTTCTGACTACCGGACTGCTTCAGGTTCGGGAAGGAATGCCGGTGCGCATCAACGAAATTCAAGTGCAATAATTACCTGAGGTATAATCCATGAGTTTATCATCTTTAAGTATACGCCGCCCGGTTCTTGCCTCGGTAATGTCAATTGTTATCATTCTCTTCGGTATTATATCCTTTAATTACCTGGGGGTGAGAGAATACCCTGCAGTAGATCCGCCGATTATCACGGTAAGCACTTCTTATATAGGTGCCAATGCTGATGTTATTGAATCACAGATTACCGAACCTCTTGAAGAGTCTATCAACGGAGTGGCGGGAATTCGAACGCTTTCATCAACCAGCAGGGAAGGCCGCAGCACGATTACCGTAGAGTTTGATATAGACCAGGATCTGGAAACGGCTGCCAATGATGTGCGTGACCGGGTGTCACGCTCCATCAACAGCCTTCCTCCCGATGCCGAACCTCCCGTGGTATCGAAAGCTGATGCCGATGCATTTCCCATTGTTTTTCTGAATGTGAACAGCGAAAGGCGAAACCTGCTGGACCTGACGAATATAGCAGATAACATGTTCAAGGAGCGCCTGCAGACTATTTCGGGTGTTAGCAGTGTACAGATCTGGGGATCTAAAGAATATGCCATGCGTTTATGGATGGACCCGATGAAACTGGCTGCTTATGACTTGACCCCTCTAGATGTGCGAAATGCACTGAACCGGGAAAACGTAGAGCTTCCTTCGGGCCGTATTGAAGGAAACAATACGGAGTTGACCATCCGTACTATGGGCCGGTTGACAAATGTGGAAGAATTCAACAACCTGATTATCAGGGAAACGGAAGGCAATATCATCCGTTTTCGCGATATCGGGGAAGCCGAGCTGGGAGCTCAGAATGAAAGAACTATTTTGAAGCGAGACGGAGTTCCCATGGTTGGGGTCGTTGCGGTACCGCAGCCCGGTGCCAACCAGCTGGCTATTGCCGAAGAGTTATTCAAGCGGGTGGAAAATATCAAAAGAGATTTACCGCCCGACATCGAAATTGCCACGGGCTTCGACAGTACGGAGTATATTGATGAGTCTATACTGGAAGTTCAGCAGACCATATTTATTGCCTTTTTCCTGGTTATCCTGATCATTTTCCTGTTCTTGCGCGACTGGCGTACCACAATAATACCCATCATTGTAATACCCATTGCCCTTATCGGTGCATTTTTCGTGATGTACATCGCCGGTTTCTCAATCAATGTGTTGACCCTGCTGGCGATTGTACTGGCTATAGGCCTCGTGGTGGATGATGCCATCGTGGTACTTGAAAATATTTATGCCAAAATTGAGCAGGGATACAAACCGGTTGAAGCCGGTATACTGGGATCTAAAGAGATTTTCTTTGCCGTTGTTGCAACTTCGCTTGCACTGGTATCAGTGTTTATGCCCATCCTTTTTATCGGAGGCGTTACCGGCAGGCTGTTCCGGGAG
This sequence comes from Halalkalibaculum sp., assembly GCA_035269475.1. Classification (GTDB taxonomy): domain Bacteria; phylum Bacteroidota; class Rhodothermia; order Balneolales; family Balneolaceae; genus Halalkalibaculum. The sequence continues at coordinate 10,236 of DATFJD010000099.1, read as the reverse complement.
TTCGGTGTGGTGATAGCCGGGGCTGTTGTTATTTCTACTTTCGTAGCGCTGACGCTTACGCCGATGCTATCATCCAAATTTCTAAGGAAAGAGCAAAAGCACAGTCGTTTCTATTATAAGACCGAACCGTTTTTCAAGCGACTGAATGCCGCCTATAAGAGAAGCCTGGAATCCTTTATGGCCAAGCGCTGGATGGCTTTCATAATTATCTTTGCAGCCGGCGGGCTGATTGTGTTATTCGGTGCCATACTGCCCCAGGAAGTGGCGCCTATTGAAGACCGCAGCAGCGTACGCCTGTTTGCCCAAGCGCCGGAAGGTGCTTCTTTTGAATATATGGATCATTATATGGACAAACTTATAGCTACCATTAATGATACCGTTCCAGAAGCTAAAGCAGTTATTTCGGTCACTTCTCCCGGATTCGGTGCCTCCAGTTCCGTCAATTCAGGCTTCGGTTTTACCATTCTGAAGGACCCTGAGGACCGTGAGAGCGGACGTTCTCAGCAGGAGATAGCTGACAATCTTTCTGCGGTGGTAAAAAATCTGACCGGTGCCCAGACCTTTGTATCCCAGCCACAGAGTATCGGTACCCGAAGTCTCGGGTTACCGGTGCAGTTTGTGCTGCAGGCACCGAATATTGACAAGCTAAAAGAGGTGATACCCAGATTTCTGCAGGAAGCCCAGCAGGAACCGGCCTTCACTTATGCAGATGTAAACCTGAAGTTCAACCGTCCCGAATTGCGTGTGCAGATCGACCGCAACCGCGCCCGTGCGCTGGGTGTTTCTGCAGCGGATATCGCACAAACCCTGCAGCTTTCGTTCAGCGGTCAGCGATTTGGATTTTTTATAAGAGATGGGAAGCAATACTGGGTTATCGGGCAGGTAGAAAGAGAAGATCGCAACGAACCGGTTGACTTGAAGACCTTATTTGTAAGAAACAACAGGGGAGAGCTGATACAGCTGGATAACCTGGTGAGCATTTCGGAAGAAAGCAGTCCGCCCCAGTTGTTCAGGTTCAACAGGTTTGCCTCTGCAACCATTTCTGCGGGCCTGGTTCAGGGAAAAACCATTGGCGACGGTATAACCGCAATGGAAGGTATTGCAGAACGGGTTTTAGATCCGTCCATCAGCACCAGCCTTAGCGGCCCTTCCCGTGATTTCGAGGAAAGTGCCTCCAGCCTGAATTTCACGCTCATCCTGGCGTTGATACTAATTTACCTAGTGCTGGCAGCCCAGTTTGAGAGTTTTCGGGATCCCTTTATCATCCTGTTTACCGTTCCGCTGGCCCTTCTCGGTGCGCTGGTTTCGCTTTGGTACTTCGATTTAACCCTGAATATTTTCAGCAAAATCGGGATAATTATGCTCATCGGACTGGTAACCAAGAATGGAATTTTAATTGTAGAGTTTGCCAATCAAAGACAGGAAGCCGGCCTCAGCATAATGGATGCCATTCAGGATGCGGCGGTTGCGCGGTTCCGTCCTATACTTATGACCAGCCTCTCAACAGTACTTGGAATTCTGCCGATTGCCCTGGCCCTGGGCGCCGGTGCTGAAAGCAGAACTTCAATGGGGATCGCTGTAATCGGCGGACTCATTATCGGCACCTTTTTTACACTCTATGTAATCCCGGCAATTTATTCCTATTTCTCACCGGTCAAATCAGCTGATGATGGAATCGATCCCGATTTGATTCAGAAAACCGAAGAGATGCAACCGGCAAACGTTTAATACTATGATGACTCGAATATTAATTGTGACCCCAATTCTGGGTCTGTTATTTACCGTTTCACTTTTTGCACAAGACACCCTGTCTGTTGAAGAAGCTTTGACTATCGGACTTGAGAACAATTATTCCATTCGTATAGCCGGTAATGATTCTGATATTGCGGAGAATAACTTTACCCTTGGCAATGCCGGCTTTCTGCCCACTCTCACGGCTAGTGGAAGCAGATCTTATAGCATTCAGGATAGCAGGCAGGAATTTGCCCAGGGGGGGATCCCTGACAATACTACGAAAAACGCAAAATCAAATTCAACCAGTGCCAATGCTTCTTTAAACTGGACGGTTTTTGACGGATTCAGAATGTTCACTACTTACGAGAAGCTAAATGATTTGAAAGCTTTAGGTGAAGAGCAGTTTCGCCTTACTTTAGAAAATACGGTTGCTTCCATCATAGGCGCCTATTACAATATCATTCGGCAGCAGAAGATTTACGATGTACTTAATAGCACGGTAGAGGTTTCCGAACAGCGCATAAACATAGCAGAAACCCGAAAAGACCTCGGATCCGGTTCTGAGTATGATCTGCTCCAGGCACGTGCTGACCTGAACGCAGACAAAGCCGCAGTAATCAGGCAGGAAGTACAGCTTAACAGTGCAAAAATACTGCTAAATGAGCTTCTATCCAGGGAGATCCATACCGAATTTGCCGTGAGGCAGGCTATCCCTGTAGAAGATGATCTTGAGTACAGCGAACTGCTGCAAAAAGCCATACAGAATAATAAAGAGTTGACAGTAGCCAGAATTAACCGGCGGGTAGCCGGGCTGGAAATTAAAGAACTGCAGGGTGAGCGATTCCCGGAATTAGATTTGAATGCCGGGTACAACTACTCCCGGAATGAGTCCGGTGCCGGTTTTATTGAGTTGAATCAGTCAGACGGGTTCAATTACGGCCTTACAGCGCGCCTGAATATTTTTGACGGATTCAATACCGAAAGACAGATAGATAATGCCAGAATCCGACATAAGAACCGTGATCTTGCTATTGAAGAACAGATGCTTCGGGTGGAGGCCGGCCTGACAGCTGAGTTCAAAAATTATCTGAATTCTCTGGAGCTCGTCAAGCTTGAAAGTGAGAATCTCATATTTGCGGAACAATCACTGGAAATTGCCCTGGAGCGGTTTAAGTTGGGAACGATCAATTCAATTGAACTGAGAGAAGTGCAGCGTACGCTGATAAGTGCTGAGAGCCGTCTGATACAGGCTCAATTTGAGGCAAAACTGGCGGAAACGGAACTGCAGCGAATCAGTGGCCAACTCACTCAAAACAATCAACCTTAAAGGCATAGAAATGCCGGGTGCTAAATAAGCCCGGCTTGGTACGGATTTGAGTTGAGAGGCTTAATTCAGCTTGAAAAGCATTTCCAGCTTAGTGCCGTTTTCGTTGAATTGCAGATCATCGGCATACTGCTTGATCAGGTAAACCCCGCGACCCCCGATATTCAGCAGGTTTTCTTCTTTCAAGGGGTCCGGGATGTTGGACGGATCGAAACCGGCTCCCTCGTCTTTTACGGATATGGATAGTGTACCGTCTGTCAGTTCGCTTCGAATGGTAACCTGCTTCTCCGGATTTTCCTTGTTTCCATGAACGATTGCGTTGGTAACCGCCTCACTGAGTGTAAGCATGATGCGTGCATAGTCTTCGTCATTAAAATCAGCCCAGTCCTGGAGTTCATTTACGTAATCCTCCAGGTGTTCCACTTCATCGAAAGAGGATTCAAGAACTATTTCTTTATAGGTTGTTTTGGTCATAAGCAGATTTAGTATGACTGGACTTGTTTAAAGCAATATGCACCATTTATTATCCGAATAAACAGAAATTTATTAAGCATAGATACCGCGCAAGCGTAGGGTTTTTGCTACTTTATCAATTCCAAACACGTATGCAGCTTGTCTCAAGGTTATATCGTAATTCTCGCTGACTTCAAACAGGTTGTCAAAAGCATTGCGCATCATCCGGTTCAAACGCCTGTTAACGCGTTCCTCCGTCCAGAAATAACCCTGTCTGTCCTGTACCCATTCAAAATAAGAGACGGTTACTCCCCCGGCGTTAGCCAGAATATCCGGGATAACCATAATTCCCTTATCTTCAAGAATGGAATCGGCATTTGCGGTTACCGGTCCGTTAGCACCTTCAGAGATAATGCGTGCATTAATATTAGGAGCGTTGATTTTGCTGATCTGGTCTTCTTTCGCAGCCGGTATCAGTACATCGCACTCCATCTGGAGCAGCTCGTCATTGGTAATTTTATCTGCACTCGGAAAGCCTTCGAGGGTGCCATTGTTGTTTTTAGAGTACTCAATAGCCTTTGGTATATCGATGCCGTCTTTATTATAGTACCCGCCCGAAATATCACTGATGGCAATTATCTTTGCTCCCTGCTCATACATCAGTTTTGCCGATATGGAGCCGACGTTCCCAAAACCCTGAACGGCGACAGTACATTTATTGGGAAGAATTCTAAGTTTATTCAGTGCGGCAAGAGTTACGGTAACTACTCCGCGTCCGGTTGCCTCTTTACGGCCTTGTGATCCGCCGAGGATGATGGGTTTACCGGTCACTACTGCCGTCTCCGTCTTGTGGGCGTTCATGCTGTAGGTATCCATGATCCAAGCCATGATCTGCTCGTCGGTATTCATGTCAGGGGCCGGAATGTCACGATCCGGGCCGAATACTTCCAGCATATTTGCGGTGTATCTTCGGGTCAGCCTTTCCAGCTCGCCTTTAGAGAGTTCCTTGGGGTTACAGCGAACACCTCCCTTGGCCCCGCCAAACGGCACGTTAACAATAGCACATTTCCAGGTCATCCATGCTGCGAGCGCCTTAACTTCGTCGATGGTTACATCAGGGGCATAGCGTATGCCGCCTTTTGAAGGGCCAAGCACGTTATCATGAATAACACGGTATCCTTCAAATACCCGTATGTCACCGGAGTCCATTACAACCGGAACAGAGACAATGACCTGCTTCACCGGGCTGGCCAGATATTGAAACATTCCCTCGTCCAGCTCAAGTATGTCAGCTGCAAAACGGAATCGCTCCATCATGGATTCAAAAGGAGATTCTTCATCTAACTTCGGGCCCGGTTCTTTGTAATAGCCGGTTGTGTACATATTCTTATTGTAAGGCATAAATCAGAGAATAAATCAGTTTGGAATGTAAAATTGGGGTTACGAAACGTGCCAATATAATGAGTTTATCGATGAAATAATCTAATTATTTGCACAATTCTGCAGCTTTATCAACATGTAAACACTTATCCGGTTAAGAGATAATTTCCGGTTGACGATGCATATTCAAAAGCCAGTGTTTAAAGTACAAAAAGCTTAACACTAAGTTAACACATGTTTGTCAGGCAATAACGATTATCAGTTCTTTCAAAGAATTAATGCTCTTAAGCACTTAGCTACTAAATATAGATGTCAGAACCCGATACATCGACAGAATCACTAAGTTTACTTGAAAGGCTGATACCCAACAGTTTTTACACTGTTTTCAGGGAAGAGCGTACTTTCCTGGCGCTGATTGGTATTTTCTTTTTTGTAGCGGGTGTTTCATTTCCGAATGCAGAGATTGCGAAGTGGGTAGGCTTTGCACTTGCCGGCTATTCAGCAATTGCCAACGACAGCATTCAGACCATCGGCACATTTATAGCTTCGAATGAAGATAAAAAATGGTGGATGTTGTGGCTGTTTATCGGCGGTATTTTTCTTGTTACGGTTTCGTACAGCTGGTATGCCTATGATGGAGATGTCAGTTATCAAAGACTGGCGTCGAAGGGATTTTCGGAGGCACCTGCTTCCTTTACCTTTCTGCAGGTAGCGGCCCCCATCTTTTTGCTGATGCTCACCAGGATGCGCATGCCGGTTTCAACGACATTTTTGCTTTTGAGCTGTTTTGCCGCGGATGCCTCGGCTATCGGGTCGGTACTTACCAAGAGCCTTTCCGGTTACATGGTGGCATTCCTGGCCTCAATATTTGTTTGGATTGTCCTTTCGCGGGTTATCAAAAGATTTATTAAAGGTAAGCCTCATCCCATGTGGACTGTTTTTCAGTGGTTGACCAGCGGCTCGCTGTGGGCGGTTTGGATTATGCAGGACGCTGCAAATATTGCAGTTTATCTTCCCCGATCACTATCATTTACCCAGTTTGCCATCTTTGCCCTCTACATATTTTTTGGGCTTGGAGTACTCTTTTACCTGAGGGGAGACAGGATTCAGAAGGTTGTGACGGAAAAGTCGGACGTCCGTGATATTCGTTCAGCAACCATTATTGACTTTGTGTATGCCGTCATACTCTATTATTTCAAAATAAAGAGTCAGATACCGATGAGCACCACCTGGGTGTTTATCGGACTTTTAGCCGGGCGGGAAATTGCAATGACCTTTACGGATGCTCGGGGCAAAGGGAAGCCCCTCGGTAAAAGCCTCAGGCTTATAGGTAAAGATGCCGGGTATGCGCTGATCGGACTCGCCGTATCCATTGCCCTGGCAGTGGCAATAAATCCGGAGATTGATGACGAAATTTTCAGGTACTTTTTCGGATGAAATGGTTCTGAACTAATTTAAAGGCGTTTGAATTATGCTTCAGACGCCTTTTTTATTGCCTGAATGTCCAATAAAGAGTTGATTCTACAATTTAAATACCCTTAATTGTGCTTTAATAATACGTCGTCTGACTTCGATTATACTCTCATTGCTTTAAATAACCAATATTAATTAAGCCATGAACGCCAGTGTACTAGTCTTAAATCAAGATTATCAGCCCTTGAGTGTCTGTTCGGTACACCGATCCGTTAAGCTTCTTTTTATGGATAAGGCTGAGATGCTGCATGACTATCCGAATAAGAAGATCAGGACCGTATCGGATGAATTTTCTTATCCCTCTGTAATCCGGCTGCGCCGCTATATCAATATTCCCTATAACAGGATAGTTCTATCCAGGCGCAATGTAATGAAGCGTGATAATAATACCTGCCAATATTGCGGGCGAAAGAAGAACCTGACGATCGACCATGTTTTGCCCAGGAGCAGGGGCGGCAAAGATAGCTGGGAGAACCTTGTAACTGCCTGTGATAACTGCAATGTGCGCAAAGGAAATCGCACGCCCGATGAAGCTGAAATGCCTCTGAAACAGAAACCTTTTCGTCCCATCCATATTACCTTTCTGCAATCCATTCTCGGCGGTGTCGAAGACGATTGGAAGCCCTACCTGTATATGTGAGTTGGTTATTAGTTAAGGATTAATAATTATTAGCTATTAGTTTTATAGTTTCAAAATTCACCGGCAGAACGAGGATTCCCCCGTTACTTCGGGTTCACTCATCAAACCGGTAGTAAAATACCTTCAATCATGAGCTGCCATTAACCAATAACTTCTAACTAATAACCAAACCAAGAGCCTTCATACGATTTACATAAAAAAGCCTTATTTTATGTGTTTGAACAATATCGAATAAACAGTAAAGCAATTCATGAGCAGCAAAGGCAGAGTATTGGTAGCTATGAGCGGAGGGGTAGACTCTTCGGTTGCAGCAGTAATGCTCAAAGAAAAAGGATATGATGTTATCGGAATCACCATGAAAACCTGGGATTACTCCCGTGTGGGCGGTAAATCTGATAAGGAGACCGGATGCTGTACGCTGGAATCAATGAACGATGCACGACAGATTGCTGTGAAGCACGGCTTCAAACACTTTATTGTTGACATCCGCGATGAATTCGGCGGATGGGTCATCGACCGGTTTGTAGAAGATTATATGACGGGGCATACGCCCAACCCCTGTGTACTGTGCAATACCCACATTAAATGGGCTGCGCTGCTTAAAAGGGCCGATAACCTGGGATGTGACTATATCGCAACCGGGCACTACGCAAACGTGCGTGAGGAGAACGGCCGCTATGTAATCAGCCGTGGACTGGACCCGAGCAAAGACCAGTCTTACGCTCTTTGGGGCGTACAGCAAAAGCATCTGGCGCGCACTATTTTTCCACTGGGTAATTACGAAAAAACGGAAATTCGGCAAATGGCTGAAGATTTCGGATTGACCAAAGTGGCAACAAAACCGGATTCCTATGAAATCTGCTTCGTACCTGATGACGATTACCGGCGCTTTCTTAAAGATCGCGTAGACGGGCTTGAAGAAGAAGTATCCGGAGGTAAAATTGTTGATCAGGACGGCAACGTAGTCGGTGAACATGAAGGATACCCTTTCTATACCATTGGCCAGCGTCGCGGGCTGGATCTTGCCATGGGCAAACCGGTTTACGTGACGGATATCAATCCGGATACCAATGTCATAACCATCGGCGAAAAGAAAGATCTGATCAGTACTACCTGTAAGGCAAGGGAAATTAACCTGGTGAAATACGACCGTATTCCGGAAAAAGAGATGGAGGTCACCGGGGCTATACGGTATAATGATGAAGGTGCCATCGGCTACGTCTCCCAAACCGGTGACGATGAAATCGAGGTTACTTTTCCAGCCGGAAGGGAGGCTATTACTCCCGGACAGGCTGTAGTCTGTTACGAAGGCAATGATGTCGTTGCCGGTGGCTGGATCAAAAAAGTGAATGTAGATATGGAAACTTTACAGGCCGTATAATTAAATTTTGCCTTTGCCGTTAACATTCTAAGATTGAATCCCGCTCAATTGGGCGGGATTTTTTATTGAGTGAAACATCTGTAAAATAAAATGAGTACAAGTTAACCGGTAAACATAGAATATTTTAATTATCAGATAACCATGAAAAATCAGTCTTCGCTATTTTTTACGTTACTATTACTTTTCCTCTCAACGGAATACGCCCATGCACAATTTGAGGGCAAAGTGGTCTATAATAACTACGAAATGAAATCCGGCGAAAAGGTGAGTGAGGATCGCTTTACCATGTTCGTTACTACAGACCGGATACTGCTCCAGGGAGATAACAGCTACGACCTTATGGGTAATATCAAAACGGAGGGTGTGCTAATCAGGCTGGATTTCGAAGACTTTGTATTTCTTACCGGTAAAGATAAGGCTTTGAAAATATCAAAAGTGGATATTACTTCGATGATGAATCTTTTCGGGGGCGATTCGAAGAAAGATATGGATACTGATATCAGCTATGAAAAAACCGGAGAAACAGAAACCATCAACGGGTATGCCAGCGAGAAATTCATTTTTTCCGATAAAGCCGATGGTAAAGATTATGTTGCGGTATGGATGACCAGGGATATCAAGTTTAACTGGGGCATGCTGGCTGAGCCATGGGGCGATGACGTCGAAGGTATGATCAGCGGTGATTTCCCTATTTCCCTGATTTTTGAAGAGGGTTATTTCCCCTTACGAATCGAGTCCTATCAATCTGGGGAGTTGAAAACAATTACAGAAGCGGAAGAGATCAATGAATCAAGTATTGCCAAGGCAATGGTGCAGATTCCATCAGGTGTGAGCGTGCTGAGTCTTCAAAATTACCTGTTCCAGCAGCTGAGTGAGCAGTAGAAGAAATTAGCCGCATAAACCGGTATCAGCAGCTCCTGAAAAGCAATCCTGCTAGTTATTGTTCATATTCCCCATCAGGTACATGTCGCCGGTAGGCTGCGGCATGCCGCCTTTGGGTTCCATGGTAATGGCAAAGGCATCCGCTGCCTGCTCGCCGGCAGCTATTTCTTCAATTTTGAAGAATGAGTCCTTACCGGGATCGTTGACTGCAAAAACTCCCGCACTGACCGGCTTATTATTTTTGATAATCCAAAGCTGGTAGTCTTTATCGGAAGGCACTGCCGGAAGGTTAGACACCTGAAGCAGCGCACGATTGGATTCAGAATCCCAAATTACCTTTCCGTATCCGTTCGGATTCACTTCCATGCCTGACATCATTACTAAGTCAACTTCACGTGATTCAAGAATAGAAAGCAGCTCTTCTTTTTGCTGGACGTCATTTTGCAGCTCGGAAATTCTGGCTTGCTGTTCTTCAATGACTTTTTCCTGGTTTGAAATTTCAGTACTTAGATTGAAGGAGTAGAAAACCAGGCTCAGCGTAACCAGCAGAAGGGCAAAGGATGCGGCAATGGCGAAGGTTCCACGGTCAAAGTTGTTCGTGTCTGCATCTGATGAGGACATTTCGTTTTCAGGTTTTTCACTGTGCCCATCTTCTTCAGGCTGCACTTGGGCAAGTATTCTTTCTCTGACAACCCCGGGCGCCTGGTTGCCTTCAACACTGAATGCAATTTGATTTGCCGCAGATCGCATCTCCTGATAAATCTCCCGCTCCTCCTCGGACGCATTTTGGAGCAACACCTCAAATTCTTCACGTTCCTCCGGTTCCAGTGCATTAAGCACATACCCGGCGCAAAGCTCCTCGAATTTTTCTTTATTTGTCTGTTCGTTAGCCATTGTATGAAATAAATTCTCCTAAAATGTCTTTTAACTTAATCATCCCTTGCCGCATTCGGGTCTTAACAGTACCCA
>DATFJD010000098.1:0-4045 GCA_035269475.1 Halalkalibaculum sp. | reverse complement strand
AGCTATTATCTTTATTGCAATAATCAGCGTGCTGGGCATTTACTATTTCTTCATACAGGGGCCGGAAGGCACGGAATCTTCATCCGAGTCACAGTCACCGGTTACTACCACCGAAGCGGTGGAGCCGGATTCACTGCAGCTGGATTTAACGGGACAGGATAACGGTACCGACAGCGTACAAAGAACGCAAACACAGCCGGCAGAATCCCTTTCCGATACCCTGAACCTGGTGATCTATGCCGCATATGAAAAGCTGGAACCGGTTCGCGTTTACACCGATGTTATGGCAAGCTTGAATCCCTACTGGATTGAACTGGGTGGTGCTGTTCGTTTTAAATTTGTCAATACCATTCGAATACGCGGCCCATATGCGCGTATGGAACTGCTGCTGAACGGTCACCTGGTCCAAAATTTTGAAGACCGCTTCCTGAATCCGGAATCGGGAATGGTTGAAATCAACAGAGAAGCATTTGAGGGCGAGTCGAAATGGCTGCAGCCGCCTCCCGACTCCCTGGGACTTGACGTACCCGACCCCACGGTGATAAAGAATCAGCCCATATTTAATTAACAGCATATCCTTTCATGACCATCGAAGAAGTGAAGCAGCGAGTTCATGAATTACGTAAACTGCTAGAAAAGGCCAATGAAGCCTATTACCAGGAGGCCCGTCCCTTTATCTCAGATAAAGAATTTGATGAATACCTCAAAGAGCTGGAACAGCTTGAGAAAAAGTATGGCCTGGATGATCCCGGCTCACCCACCAGGCGCGTGGGGGGCGAACCGAGCAGCGATTTTGACACCGTAGAACACCCGGTACCTCTTCTTAGTCTGGATAACACCTACAACGAAGAAGAGCTGAAAGATTTTGACCGGCGCGTGACCAAGATTCTCGATCACACCGATTTTCAATACCTTGCGGAACTGAAGTTTGACGGTGCCTCTATTCGGCTTCGTTACGAAAACGGTGAGCTGGCCCTGGCTGCCACAAGGGGTGATGGAGAACGCGGTGACGATATAACCCGCAACGTCAAGACTATCAGGGATATCCCATTGCGCCTGAAAGGCAGCTATCCCGCCATTGTGGAAGTGCGCGGCGAGGCCTATATGGAGAGAGAAGCGTTTGTGAGGATGAACGAATACAGGGAGGAACAGGGTTTGTCGGTTTTTGCTAATCCCAGAAATTCTACGGCGGGTTCGCTGAAAATGCAGGATCCCAGGGAAGTAGCGCGGCGGCCCATCCGCTATTTTGCCTTTGACCTGCTCTTTGACACCTATGAAGGCGACTTCACCCAGTTCAAGAAGATGGAGCTCCTTAAAGAGTTCGGGCTGCCGGTCAGTGAACACTATGCCCTGTGCGAGAATATTGAGGAGGTCTTGAAGGTCATTGACCAATGGAGAGAACTGCGCGATGACCTGCCCTACGAAACCGACGGCGTGGTAGTGAAGGTCAATGCTCATCACCTGCGTGAAGAGCTGGGATCCACGTCGAAGGCACCCCGATGGGCCATAGCCTATAAATTCGCTGCCGAGCAGGCTGCAACAACTATTGAAGGCATAACCCTGCAGGTAGGGAGACTCGGAAAAATCACCCCTGTCGCAGAGCTGAAGCCCGTTGAACTTGCCGGAACAACGGTTAAACGAGCCTCCCTTCACAACGAAGATGAAATCCACAGGAAAGACATCCGTGTAGGCGACCGGGTGATCATTGAAAAAGCAGGCGAAATTATCCCGCAGGTCATAAGTGTAGTAAATCCGGATCGTGCCGATAGAAATTCAAAATTTGAGATGCCTTCATTTTGCCCGGCATGCGGTGAAGAACTGGTTAAGCTGGGTGATGAAGTTGCTTGGCGGTGCATCAACCACGAATGCCCCCCTCAAATCAGGATTCGCATCGAGCATTTCGCATCCCGAGATGCCATGGATATTGAGGGTCTGGGTGAAGCAGTTGTTGACCAGCTGGTCACGGAAAACCTGATAAAAACCTATGCCGACTTATATGAGCTCACGAAAGAGCAGCTTGTTCCGCTCGAAAGGATGGGTGACAAGAGTGCTCAGAATCTCATAGATGCCATAGAACAAAGTAAGGACCAGTCGCTCGATCGAGTCATCTATGCCTTGGGAATCCGTTTCGTGGGAAAAACCGTAGCCCGGGACCTGGCCACTGCCTTAGGAAGCATGGACGAGCTTGTGTCTGCTACCGAAGAAGAGCTTACTGCTTTTGATTCCATCGGCCCCAAGATTGCCGAATCGGTGGCTGCATTTTTTGCCAAAAGCCACAATATCCATATCGTGGAAACCTTGCGGAGCCATGGCTTAACTTTTGATATGGAGCAGCAGGAAGAGGCTTCATCGCTGCTGGAAGGTAAAAAATTTGTACTGACAGGCAGTTTGCCGAACTTTACCCGTAAAGATGCCACGGAATTGATCCGCAAACACGGCGGAAACACCTCCTCTTCCGTAAGCAGCAAAACAGACTACCTGCTGGCCGGAGAATCGGCAGGCAGCAAATACGATAAAGCAATGGAACTGGGAATACCCATTCTTGATGAAGGGCGTTTTCTTGAAATGATAGAGGAAGGCCAAAAATAAGGAAATCTTCCAAATAGGACCGTATCTTTACAATATAACAGGCACAAAAAGGTTTAAATGAGCATTTGTCACTTCAATAGTAGTTTATTTGGTAAAACCGATGTACGTTGGTATCATTTCCTAACTTAAAAAGCGTTAGATATTAAAAGCTATTGATAAATCCGTTCTCAGATTCGCTAAAAGGCATGTGAGAAGAGTATCAAAATCATGAGTATTCTTGAAAAATTGGGATTGTCCCGTAAAAAGAACCCCGGTGCACCGATTATTGGGGAGAAGAAAAAAAAGCAAGAAGAGTCGTCTACGCTGCAGCAAAATATATATGTACGCATAGCAATTATATTTGGCTTTTTTCTGCTTCTTGTATTTTCCGTACCCCAGGCATCCTTTAAGGAGCCCAGCAATTATGAACTGAAGGAACCCTGGAGAGCCGACGACCTGACCGCTCCTTTCAACTTTCCTATTCAGAAAACCAAGGAGCAGATTGAAAATGAGAAAGAAGCTATCCGTAATTCCATACCCCCGATATTCCATGAAGAGCGAAATACCGGTATCAGTATTCAGACGAGGGTAGATTCGCTGTTTAGCAACCTGCAGTCTGTGATGAGTGAGTATGAAGAGTGGCAGCAAGCCGGGCAGCCGAACCGGAATGCAACGCAGGACAGCCTGGCCTTTATACAGGCAAAAAGAGCCTCAGGACTAAATCTTTCGGAATCATCCTGGCAGGCACTTCAGCAAAATTACCGGCTTACCGAAATTGAAAACCGGTCCGCCGATACCAAGACGGCATCGGGCAATCGTTTTGTTGGAGGTGAGCTGGAGGAATCCATCAAAAGCATCTCCTCTGAGCTGCTGAGTGATGGAATCATCAACATGAATAAGCAGGAGTTTACCAATGACCAGATAACGGTCAGGAACCTGAAAGAGCGAACCGAGCGAACTCAGAATATCGCTAACGTGCGCGATTTGCAGGATGCACGTGAATATGCCACCTACCAGCTCACGCAGCGATTCAGGGAGAACATAGCCAATGCCGGGTTTGAGATATTCAACCAGGTCATTGAACCGAACCTGGTTTACAGCGCCAAGGATACGGAATCGAAGATCCAGGAGGCTATATCCGACATATCCAAAACCAAAGGTGTCGTTGCCCAGGGACAGGTCATTATCAGAAGGGGTGATATTGTTACCCAGGAAAAATTAAACATGCTGCAAAGCCTTGCGGAGGCGCGGTCACAGAATGCCAGTGACCTTGAGCGCTGGCTGCGATACGGGGGTGATGTTCTGGCAATTATTGCCATAATCAGCATTTTCTTCTTCTACCTCTACTTGTACCGAAAATCTATCTTTGAAGATAACGCCATGCTGCTGCTGGTGATCATTGCCATGAGTTTGATATGCGTGGGCAGCGCCGTAGCATACGAGCTGGAAAATATATCGCCCTATATTGTTCCGGTGG
>DATFJD010000097.1:0-2041 GCA_035269475.1 Halalkalibaculum sp. | reverse complement strand
TGGCAATTACCATAGCCACCGTGACTATATGATCCGCCTGCATCCCGAACTTTCCTATAATCCGGAATATGGAAATAATCTCAATGACGGTATGAATTTCAGGCATTGGGACTTTTACCATGTGTACCCCGGAAAGGAAGCTGAAGTTGCTGAAATAGCCAAAGAATGGATTGAACTAAATAAGAGTATGGATATAAAACAGGGATATCGGTTGTATATGGGCGATATGGGTACGGATATGCCACTTGTTATTGTATCTCATTCCGCAAAAAGCGCCTCTGATTTCTACAGTAACAATGAGAAAAATATGATGAAGCTGGGTGAAGCGGGGCAAAAACTTATGACAAAAACCATGGGGATAACCTGGAAGTTTGAGAGGAGAGAGGGAGCCATGCGCCCGGATCTTTCATATATGAAGCCGCAAGTGGCTACCGCAACCGACAATTAAGCAATTGTAGCTTAACATGAAGCCGGCCGGGAATGCCCGCCGGCTTCATGTAATAAGATGCCGCCTTTCTGTTAACCGAAGGAAGCCGATCTATTCATCACTTTTCATCATAGCACACGATTTCCGGTGTAGTAACGCCGGATTTTTTATTTAGTTAAAACTTTTGATAATATAATCAGGTGATCAAAGATTGAGGTATAAGTAATAAATTGATTCTACGCGAGTTACTATCAACACATTATCTGATCGTTTAATGTCTGTTTATTTTTGTTATTAATTAAGTCCGACACATATGTATAATTCCTTTTTCCGTCCGGCAGGCCTTTTGATGCTGTTTTTCCTGCTTTATTCCTGTAGCAGTTCACCTTCCGGTAATATTGATGATTCAGGCAGCGACGATGTAGGAAATGTTCCGGTAACATCGGCAGATTGTGAAAATGGACTCGCCGGCGATTATCCTTGCAATAATGTTGATTTGCTGGCACGTATCGATACCACCGATTTGGTTGTAAATGAAGCGAAAAACGGGCCAAGAAGGCTGAACGATATCTGGGGCTGGACCGATTCCCAAACCGGTAAAGAGTATGCACTGGTGGGCCTGACGGATGGAGTGACTTTTGTAGATATTTCTGATCCCCGAGATCCAAAAGTGGTCGGTAAACTAGTGGAATCTACCTACAACAAGGCGAAAGCCAAAGACAAACAGTTTGCCTTGTCCTGCGGAGTAGGGTTGATGAAGCCGGTTGGCTATACTGCCGATCAATCTTCCTGGCGCGATTTTAAAGTTTTTAACGACCACTTGTTTGTAGTCAGTGATGGCCAGGATCATGGGATGCAAGTTTTTGATCTTAGTAGGCTCAGGGATGTCAGCAATCCCCCTGTCACCTTTCAGGAGGATGAATTGTACAGCGACATTAAGAATGCTCATAACATCGCAATAAATGAAGCAACTGGTTATGCTTATATAGTAGGTGCTACCAACTCCGGCAATAACTGTGACCAAGGCGGGCTGTATATGGTGGATATTAACAATCCTTTAAGTCCCGGTTTTGCGGGATGTTTCGCCGAAGAACAGGTTAGGGCTATTATCAAACCTGGATACGTGCATGACAGCCAATGCTTAAACTATAATGGTCCGGACTCAGATTATGCAGGAGAGGAGATCTGTTTCAATGCCAGTGAAACCGCACTGGTTATAGCTAATGTAAGCGATAAAAGCAATCCGGAAACGATTGCATTTCAAAGTTACGGTTCAGCAAGTTACTCACATCAGGGTTGGCTGACAGAAGACCGGTCTTACTATTTACTTAATGATGAGGTTGATGAATCGTCCAATAATTCCAATACTACAACCTATATCTGGGACGTCCGCGACCTTGACAATCCGGTGATGATCGGCACACACGTATTTCCAACAAACAATGTCGATCACAATCTATACGTCAAGGGAAATCACGTTTTTGAAGCAAATTACACCAATGGGTTACGTATTCTGAACCTGGATGACGTAGCCAATGCCAACTTGACCGAAACTGCCTATTTTGACACCTATCCGGCCAATGATTTCAGATTATATGATGGCGCATGGAGCAA
>DATFJD010000096.1:0-2403 GCA_035269475.1 Halalkalibaculum sp. | reverse complement strand
TGGCAATTACCATAGCCACCGTGACTATATGATCCGCCTGCATCCCGAACTTTCCTATAATCCGGAATATGGAAATAATCTCAATGACGGTATGAATTTCAGGCATTGGGACTTTTACCATGTGTACCCCGGAAAGGAAGCCGAAGTTGCTGAAATAGCCAAAGAATGGATTGAACTAAATAAGAGTATGGATATAAAACAGGGATATCGGTTGTATATGGGCGATATGGGTACGGATATGCCACTTGTTATTGTATCTCATTCCGCAAAAAGTGCCTCTGATTTCTACAGTAATAATGAGAAAAATATGATGAAGCTGGGTGAAGCGGGGAAAAAGCTTATGGCAAAAACCATGGGGATAACCTGGAAGTTTGAGAGGAGAGAGGGAGCTATGCGCCCGGATCTTTCATATATGAAGCCGCAAGTGGCTACCGCAACCGACAATTAAGCAATTGTAGCTAAACATGAAGCCGGCCGGGAATGCCCGCCGGCTTCATGTAATAAGATGCCGCCTTTCTGTTAACCGAAGGAAGCCGATATATTCATCACTTTTCATCATAGCACACGATTTCCGGTGTAGTAGCGCCGGGTTTTTTATTTAGTTAAAACTTTTGATAATATAATCATGTGACCAAAGATATGAGATATAAGTAATAAATTGATTCTACGTGAGTTACTATCAGCACATTATCTGATCGTTTAACGTCTGTTTATTTTTGCTATTAATTAAGTCCGACACATATGTATAATTCTTTTTTCCGTCCTGCAGGCCTTTTGATGCTGTTTTTCCTGCTTTATTCCTGTAGCAGTTCACCTTCCGGTAATATTGATGATTCAGGCAGCGACGATGTAGGAAATGTTCCGGTAACATCGGCAGATTGTGAAAATGGACTCGCTGGCGATTACCCCTGCAATAATGTTGATTTGCTGGCACGTATCGATACCACCGATTTGGTTGTAAATGAAGCGCAAAACGGGCCAAGAAGGTTAAATGATATCTGGGGATGGACGGATACCCAAACCGGAAAAGAGTATGCCCTGGTAGGACTCACAGATGGGGTAACTTTTGTTGATATTTCAAATCCCAGAGAACCGGAAGTGGTTGGTAAGCTTGTAGAATCAACCTACAATAAGGCGAAAGCAAAAGATAAACAGTTTGCCTTGTCTTGCGGCGTAGGTTTGATGAAGCCGGTGGGTTATACTACTGAACAGTCTTCCTGGCGCGATTTTAAAGTTTTTAAGGACCACTTGTTTGTAGTCAGTGATGCCCAGGATCATGGGATGCAGGTATTTGATCTAACTAAGCTGAGGGATGTCAGCAATCCGCCTGTCACTTTTCAGGAGGACGAATTGTACAGCGACATTAAGAATGCCCATAACATCGCAATAAATGATTCAACTGGTTTTGCCTATATTGTAGGTGCAACCAACGCTTCTAACAACTGTGATCAGGGCGGGCTGCATATGGTGGATATTAACAATCCGCTAAGTCCCGGTTTTGCCGGATGCTTTGCCGAAGAACAGGTGAGAGCTATTATCAAACCGGGATATGTGCATGATACCCAATGCCTAAACTATAACGGTCCGGACTCAGACTATGCAGGAGACGAGGTCTGTTTCAATGCCAGTGAAACCGCACTGGTCATAGCCAATGTTAGCGATAAGGGCAATCCTGAAACGATTGCATTTCAAAGTTACAGCCATGCCAGTTACTCACACCAGGGATGGCTGACGGAAGATCAGTCCTATTATTTACTTAACGATGAGGGTGATGAGTCGGCCAACGCTGCTAATACGAAAACCTATATTTGGGATGTCCGTGACCTTGATAACCCGGTGATGATCGGCATACATGAATTCCCCACAAACAATATCGATCATAACCTATACGTCAAGGGGAATCACGTCTTTGAAGCAAATTACACCAATGGGTTACGTATTCTGAATCTGGATGATATAGCCAATGCCAACCTAACGGAAACGGCTTATTTTGACACCTATCCAGCTAATGACTTCAGGATGTTCGATGGCGCCTGGAGCAACTACCCCTATTTTGAAAGCGGTGTTGTCATCGTGAGCGATATTACTAACGGACTGTTTATATTGCAGCCTAACCTTTAGACTTATCGGTACGCCACTCTATTACCGGTAGTTTCCGTAAGGTTTTTTCACTTCTTTATTTTAGTCACCCGAAAACGCTGTAGGCATAGATCCTGTAGATTAAACTGTGATCAGACAACAAATGATATTGATTTCGGGAAATATATGTTAAGCTACTTGGTATGATATAAGACTTGTATATTTAATAATTTAGCTTTAAATATAGGTGGGTATGGAATAAAATATATTCCAGTTATTAAATAAAAAAGAGGGAGTAAATTATGAGATACATCAAGTTTGTAC
>DATFJD010000095.1:0-2137 GCA_035269475.1 Halalkalibaculum sp. | reverse complement strand
CGGGCCATCTCTCAGAAACTTCAACGCTTTCACCGATGGTGTATGAATCGCCCAGTGCCAGGTAGGAGAGGGTAGTGTCTTGCGCCTGAAGCATCTGGCAGCCGGCGAGCAGGAATACGAATATCAGGTATTTTCGCATAGCATCATTTTTGCCAAAGAGGCATTAATTGCACTAAGTAATAAAGTGGTTCATTATCGATGCGCAAATGATACTAACTTCCTGCAGAAATAAAAAAGGCTTCACCTTTATTATGGGTGAAGCCTTCTATTAACTAACTGAATGTTATTTCTTTCGTACATAAATATCTCCGCGCATGCTCTTAAACAGGTATTCCGGTCCGCCGCCATTGATCTTGCCGTATATCCAATTGTTGACCGACACTTGGTATGTTCCCGAATCAGAAGTGGCATCTATTTTGCCGCTTTCCTGTCGATTGATATCCATATCAAAATCGGTGTACATTTCTCCCCATTCCGATTTCATTTTAGCTGTTAGTTTGGCGTTGGCAGGAAAACTTACGTCAATATCACCATTTAAATTGCTGAAGGCCATAGGTTTATTCGGATCAACGGAATTGAAGTAGGCTTTAATATTACCGTTAACGGTATTGGCAACCGCCGAACCGCTCACGTTGGTCAGGGTAATTTCACCGTTTACATTCTGAATCTCCATTTCACCATTCACATTCTCAACAATGATATCTCCGCCGTTAACCGTAGAGAGCTCTAGCGAGAAATTACGGGGTACGGATATTTTAAATGAGGTATTACGCATCGGGGAAACACCTCCGATCTCCACTTCATTATCCTCTTCGCGGGCTTCAAAACCTATACCCTTATTAGAGATTCTACGCAGCCCGTTTTTGGTGACCTCGCGGTCTGTTTCATCTTCTTCCTCATTTCCATATCGGATGATGACTTCCTTACCGTCGTACCCGGTTACACTGATGGAGCCGCGAACGACCCCTATCTTTAGCTTCCCCGGTTGATCAGGATTGCTCAGGGGTACGGCGATCTGGTTCTGGGCTAATGCCGAAACCGAAAAAACAAGGATAAAAGAGAGTATTGACAGATTGTATTTTATGGATTTCATAGTATTTAAAGTTGATGGATTGTTTCTGTTTATGATTTAATTTGTTTTACATAGACGTCGCCGTTAAGCACTTCAAAGCTGTAGGTTGGTCCACCGGCGCCTATTCTGATAGGAGCAAAACGATCGAGCCGGTAGGTGGTCTTCCCGCGCTTGCTGCTGACATCCTTGTTTACTTGTACCTTGAGGCGCTGTGTATTGCTAAAGTCGGTATAGAGCTCACCATGCATACTTTTAAAGCGAATATCCGCTGACAGGCTCTCCGGGTAGTTTACCTCAATAGTTCCGTTGATAGTTTGATAGTTGGAGTCAGCTTCCGGACTTGCACTATAGGTGGCTGTGATGTTTCCGTTGACGGTATGGGCCTTTGTGGCACCGGATATGTTACTGAGCTGAATCTGTCCGTTTACATTAGAAGCTGATACCTCCCGGTTAGTATTCTCCACGGTGACCGTACCCCGGTTGATGGTGGAAGCGTAAATTTGCGTGTTTTTTGGAACGCGGACGGTGATATCAAATAGAAAATCGTAGTCGTTATCCCGGCGGTCCATACGATATTGGATACGGTCGCCTTTCCTGTTGATGGTTATGAAGGGAGCATCGAGATAGATAAGCACCAGGCTGCCTTCCTGTTCCACACGCAGGGAGAGCTCTTCTTTTGCCAGTTCTACCTCCCGACCGGAGCCGTTAATTTCTTCGATGGCGGTGATCCGTATTTCATCTCCCTCATAACCCTGCACCGTTACAGATCCGTGGACGTTATACACGCTAAGCTTATTTCCGGCAGCACTGGCGTTCTCAAATGTTGCTGACCGCTCTATGGTCCGGGAATAATCCTGTGCCGAAGCAATTAGAGGCATTAAGAGTGCTGCAGCTATAAATACAAAGGCCAAAGTGCTATTTTTATCAATTATCATCTCACATTCCTCCTTAGCTTAAAGCGGTTACGGTATTTTGAAGTTTGTTTCGCAGGTTTTTATCGAGGTTATTCTGATCGAGCAGTTTCTTGAACTTTTCAACAGATTGTTTTTCATGGAGTATCAGCAT
>DATFJD010000094.1:0-4556 GCA_035269475.1 Halalkalibaculum sp. | reverse complement strand
CGGGCACTTCAAAGAAGTCAGTATGTTCCTGAAAATGAGATGCAACAGTACGATGTGGACCTGGCAAATCTCGAACAGCAGTACCGGAAGGAGCAAGAAGAGCTGATGGCACAGCAGCAGGCACAGGCTGAAGGCGGAGGCGCAGAGATTTCGGCCGCCAAGGGCAAGCAGATCTATGAGCAGAATGCCTGCCAGACCTGCCATTCTAGAGACGGCTCTGATGGAATCGGTCCTACACACCTGAATATATTTGAAAAGACCCGGCAACTGGCCGATGGCAGCACCGTTACCGCAGACGAAGAATACCTGAGGGAATCCATTGTAAATCCCAATGCTAAAATGGTTGAGGGTTATGACCCGGTAATGGCGCCTTACAGTTACCTGTCTGATGCGGAAGTTCAGTCCCTGATAGAATACATGAAAACAATAAGTGATAACCAGTAAGTATTAAAAGAATCATGAGCAAAACCACCATAACCGATACGCTGGAGTTCCCTTCCGACCTGAATATTACCAGAACACTGTTCGGTGTTGGTATTGTAGGGCTTATTGCTACGGGGATAGGCTATTTTATCAATCATGACCAGTTCTTCTTTTCTTACCTGGTTAGCTTTTCATTCTTTTCAAGTATCGCACTCGGTTGTCTCTTTTTTGTAATGCTTCAGCATCTTACAAGATCGCACTGGAGCGTGGCCCTGCGGCGAATACCGGAAAGTATCTCATCCAATCTCTGGATCTGGGGCTTGTTTCTTATCCCTGTGCTGCTGGGAATTCACTCACTGTATCACTGGTCGCATGCCGATGCGGTAGCCGCAGACCCCGTTTTACAAGGCAAAGAGCCTTACTTGAATACTACCTTCTTTATCATTCGACAGGTAATATATTTTTCCATTTGGAGTTTTCTTGGCTACCGCTTGTACAATAAATCCGTTGAAATGGACAATACCGGCGACTGGGGCTTGCAAACGCTTTTAAGAAGAACCAGCGGCCCCGGCATATTCATATTTGCGATAACCCTTGCCTTTGCTTCCTTCGACTGGATCATGTCTCTCGATCCCCACTGGTACTCTACAATGTTCGGCGTATACTATTTTGCCATGAGCTTCCAGGTACTTTTTGCTACGATTATACTGGTGATCATGTATTTGTGGAAGAAAGGACTGCTGAAAAATACATTGAAGAAAGGACATATTTATGATCTCAGCGTACAGATGTTCGGCTTTACCGTATTTTACGCCTACATCGCATTCAGCCAATTTCTACTGATTTATTACGCCAACATTCCCGAGGAAACCGTTTGGTTCCTGGAAAGACTTAATGGCGGATATGAATACCTGGCTTACTTCTATTTATTCGGCCGATTTGTGATACCCTTTGTGGTTCTGTTGAGTAAAAAAGCCAAAACAAATTTCAAGATTGTAACAAGTATTTCTGTACTGATATTGGTTTCCCACCTGGTTGAGCTCTACTGGCTGGTTATGCCGGTTCTGAATCATCACGGAGTACATTTCAACTGGATGACCCTTACTGCCTTCCTGGGCATGGGCGGAATTTTTATGGGACTCTTTTTCTATCGGTTCAAGCAGCAAAAAATGATTCCGATCAACGATCCTAAACTGGCAGAATCATTAAATAAACACTGATAAGGAATATTTATATAGCGTTAACATTAAACAGCTAAATTGATTAGGCAGTCAGGTTTGTCTGCTGCAAATTAAAGCGCATTTATTCATGGCAAACGAAGAACAAAATTATACGTCTGAATTTAAATCCAAGGTGGCCTCTAAAGCACTGGAACAGGGCAAGCAGAACCTGGATAGGCTATCAGACAAGTACGACGTACCTGTTTCCCTTATACTGAAATGGACCGTACAGCTTGAAAAAGAGGGCACTGACGCATTTAAGGGCGAAGCGCAAACTAAAGCAGAGGAAAGCGAAGCCCATATTGAAGACCATGAATCGGTAGACGTTGAGGTTGATAATCCTGATATTGCGGAATCCATCTCGTTCGGGGTAATGCACGACGATCTCAACTATAAGCGCCTGATTTTTTGGAGCGTTTTGGGAATGATTCTGGTTGTAATCTTTGTGAAAGGCCTCGTTGAGATGTACCAGTATAATACTTCCGTAAGCAGAGACCGAATTTCTGAAGAGAGCCAGTACTACCAGATCAAGCAGCTCAATGAAGAAGCGCAAGAAACGCTGAACAGCTTTGGAGTTGTTGATCCGGAAGAAGGCATTTATAGAATACCGATAGACAGCGCTATGAATGACATAGCCAACAGTAACAATAACTAAAATGAGCGTATGAGAACCGTAGGACTTGCCGTTTTCATTATAAGCATGCTCCTACTACCCTTTTCGGCACCGGCACAGTTAAATAAGCAAAAGCCGGAAGATGTTCAGGATGTAGGCATTGAGGAACATCTGGGGGAAAAGATACCGCTTGAACTAAAGTTTGCTACATCTGAAGGTGATTCGGTAACCCTGGCATCTTTGATGAAAGGGGATAAGCCGGTACTGTTAAATCCGGTTTACTATGAATGTCCCATGCTTTGTTCCATGGTTATTGAAGCTGTTTATTCCGGGGTCAGTGATTTGAAATGGACTCCCGGAGACGAATACAATATTATTACCTTCAGCATTGATCCTGAAGAGGACAGTGAACTGGCGGCTTCTACAAAAGATTCAATGATTACCAAGCTTGGCAGGGAAAGCGCCCGTAAAGGGTGGTACTTTCTTTCAGGCAAGGAAGAAGCCATAAAAAAACTTACAGAGGCAATTGGTTTTAAATACAGGAAGGTAGAAGAAAAAGACCAGTTCGCGCACAGTGCCGCAATCATGTTTTTGAGTCCAGACGGTACTATTACGCGCTACCTTTACGGTATCGAATTTGATGAGTTTAGTTTACGTAATGCTCTTTACGAAGCAGCCGACGGTGAAGTGGGCAGTGCCGTAGACAGGGTATTGCTTTATTGCTATCAATACGACCCGGATTCAAATAGCTATGTGGCGGTAGCCTGGAGAATCATGCAGCTGGGCGGCTTTGCAACAGCACTTATTCTGGGTATATTCATCGGTTTATTATGGCTGAAAGAAAAGAATTCTAAAAACGATAAGAACATAAAAATAACGAATGGAAGCTCTTAGAGATTTTATCCTCCCCCCTGCCAAATCAACCGTGGCAAGTGAAGTTGATGCCTTATTCTGGTTTGTTCACCTGAGCAGTCTGGTACTGACTATTGGTATCCTTGTTGCACTCGCTTATTTTTTATACAAGTACCGGCGCAAGTCAGAAAACGATGTTACCCCGGTAATCACCCATAATAACAAGCTTGAGGTTACCTGGTCGGTGATTCCGTTGATCATAACTCTTGTGGTATTCGGCTGGGGATTTCAGACCTATGTAACAATGACCACTCCCCCCGATGATGCGTACGAGATCAATGTAAGCGCGCAAAAGTGGCTATGGAATTTTACCTATGAAAACGGGGCAAGATCAACCGGTGAGCTTCACGTACCTGCCGACAGGCCGATTAAACTTATCATGAGCTCCAGTGACGTCATACACTCCTTTTTTGTTCCCGACTACCGCATTAAACAGGATGTGGTTCCGGGCAGATACACCGAGACCTGGTTTCGTGTTCCTGAACCGGGTGAATCTATCATATTCTGTACGGAATATTGCGGCACGGGCCACTCCGACATGAGCGGAAAGGTGGTGGTACATGAACAAAAAGAGTTTGAAAACTGGCTTGCCAACAACCAGGGCGGCGGGTCCAAGCCTACTGATTTAGCACCCGCTGAATGGGGCGAACAGCTGTCTCAGGAGCAGGCTTGCGCTACATGTCACTCGGCCGACGGCTCACAGATGACCGGACCGACCTGGCAGGGACTTTTCGGTTCCACTCGTCAGTTCCAAGACGGCACCAGTGCTGAGGCTGATGAGAACTATCTCCGATCTTCTATTTTAAACCCCAATGACGTGATTGTTGAAGGGTACCAGCCCGTCATGCCTTCCTACCAGGGCCAGTTAAATGACGAGCAAATTAATGCAATTATCGAATACATAAAGACGCTGAATTAATATGGCAAGTGCAGAAGCAAGTTCTAATTTATCCAAAAAAGTACAGGTCCAACGGTATAAACCGGTTGAGTATCTGAAAGACAATTACCTGAATGCTGAAAAGGGCATCTGGTCATGGCTAACAACCCTCGACCACAAGCGCATCGGAATTCTTTACCTGATGTCACTTACCGTTGCTTTTCTACTTGGAGGAGTCATGGCCCTGGGTATCCGCATGGAGTTGTGGACACCGGCTCAGACATTTATAGAAGCGGATACCTACAATCAGCTCTTTACCCTTCACGGGTCCATAATGATTTTCCTGTTTTTGGTGCCCTCGGTGCCTGCAGTTTTAGGGAATTTTATTTTACCTATACAGCTCGGGGCTAAGGATGTAGCCTTCCCCAGGCTAAACCTGCTGAGCTGGTATTTATATATGGCCGGGGCGGCAATCTCCATCTACTCCATTCTTGCAGGTGGTATTGATACC